>DASWUP010000098.1:0-3041 GCA_036401635.1 Steroidobacteraceae bacterium | reverse complement strand
TGTGCCTTTGCCGATGACGGTTTCGGAGCGCCGCTGGCAGCGCGACGGACTGTTGCGGCGCACGGTGCGCAACCGCACGCTGGCGCTCGCTTTCGTACTAGGCATTGATCCGGTGACGCTCGAGCGCTGGTATCGCGCATCGCGGGCGCGGCAGTCGCGGCCATGAGCGTTGACTGCCGCGACGACTGGCTGTTCACCCCGCGCGGCGATGCACGCGGTTACATCCAGCCGCACACCCTGTCGGAGCTGTGGTTTCACACCGGTACGGCGTGCAATCTCGCCTGTCCGTTCTGTCTGGAAGGCTCCAGGCCCGGTGATCGGCGCCTGGGGCGCGTGACGTTCGCGGACGTGCAACCCTTCATCGATGAGGCGGCGGCGCTCGGCGTGCGGCAGTTTTCCTTCACCGGTGGCGAGCCGTTCATCATCAAGGATCTGCTGCGCATTCTCTCGTATGCGCTGGAGCGCGCGCCGTGCCTGGTGCTGACCAACGGCGTGGACGCGGTGCCGAAGCGCATGGCGCAGCTCGCGCAATTGCGTGCACGGCCGCACTCACTGGCACTGCGCGTGAGCATCGATTACCCGGAGCGCGCGCGCCACGATGCCGCACGCGGCGAGGGGAATTTCCACAAGGCCTGGCAGACGCTCGCGCTGCTGCACGCCGCCGGCTTCCGCGTGTCGGTTGCGCGGCAGATGGAGCCGGCCGAGGATCGCACCGCGGTTGCGGACGCCTACCGCCGGCTGATGCACGCGCACGCGCTGCCGCGGGATCTGAACATCGTGGCGTTCCCCGACTTCGGCGCCCCCGGTACGCAGCTGCCCGTGCCCTGCGTGACCGAGAACTGCATGAGGCAGTATCACACGCCAGCCACGCGGCGCGAGTTCATGTGCGCGTACAGCAAGATGGTCGTGAAGCTCAACGGGCGCATGCGCGTCTACGCCTGCACGCTGGTGGACGATGATCCCGCATACGACCAGGGCGGAACTCTCGGCGAGAGTCTCGGCCGGCGGGTCATGCTGCGGCATCATCGTTGCTTCAGCTGCTTCAAGTACGGCGCATCGTGCAGCGAGACCACGGAGCACTGACTGGCGCAACTGCACGGCCGACGGATCGCGCGGGTAGCCGCCAGGGCGCTGCCACTCGTTGTCCGTCAGCTCTGCAGAAACTCGACCAGCGTGCGCTGTTCGGCGCTCATCTGCTCGCGCGGCGTGACCAGCGCGCCGCGCAGCGCCTGGCGGCAGGGCCGAGACTCGTCCTCGCGGTACTCGGCCACCGTCGCGGCGATCAGCTGCCGCACGCGCCCGAGATTGTCGCGGAACAGGTTCATTATCTGTTCCGCCGACGCATGTCCTGTTGGATCCTCGAGCCAGCAGTCGTAGTCGGTCGCCACGGCGATGGTGCAGTAGCCGAGTTGCGCCTCCAGGGCGAGGAACGCTTCCGGCACGTTGGTCATGCCGACCAGATCCGCGCCCGCGCTGCGCAGGAACAGGCTCTCCGCGCGGGTGCCAAGGCGCGGACCCTCGACGCAGGCGTAGGTCTTGTCCTCGTGCAGCGGCACAGCGCCGGCGCGCGCTACGCGCGCGATCAGGGCGGCGGTGGCGCGGCAGGTGGGGTGCGCGCTGGAGACATGCGCGACCAGCCCGCCGCCGAAGAAGCTTGCGGCACGCGTTCCCCTGGTGAAGTCCAGATACTGCGACGGCAGCGCGAGATCGCCCGGGCGGATCTCTTCCCGCAGGCTCCCCACCGCCGACACGCCAATCACCGTGCGCACGCCGAGGCTCTTCAGCGCCCAGATGTTGGCGCGGAAGTTAATCTCGCCGGGTAGCAGCTGGTGCTGCAGGCCGTGGCGCGCGAGAAACGCGACTTCGCGACCCTGAAGCGTTCCGGTCATGAGCGGCGCGGACGGCGCCCCGAAGGGTGTGGTGAGCGTGTGCGCGCGCGGCGTGCGCAACTCCCGCATGGCATACAGGCCGGTGCCGCCGATGATGCCGATCATGGCTCGCTGTTGCTCCCGGGCGCGTATTTGCGCCGATAGCCCGCAAAGCGGCAAGATGCCTGAAAGCACTGCGCAACAACAACTCGAGCGGGAGGCAACCCACCATGAGCAGCACACCGTTTCCATCGCTCGGACCACCGGCCTGGCCGACGCGCCTGATCGATGTGGGCCTGTGGCTGATCCGCGCGGGGCTGCTGCTGTGTCTGATCTGCGGTCCGTTGCACCGCCTGGGGCTGGCGAATTTCAGGTTCGCGCTGCTGCTGCTGGCAGGCGGGTTTCTGCTGCTGCTGGCAGGCACGCTGCTGAGCATCGTCGGCATGCTGGTGGCGAGCGCGCGGCGCATGCGCTTTGCGCGCGGCCCCGCCATGGTGGCGGTTGTGATCGGGCTGCTCGCCGGCGGCTATCTGCTCAGCTGGATCGCGCGCGCCCGCTCCGCACCCCCGATACACGAAATCAGCACCGATCTCGCCGATCCGCCGGCGTTCGTGGCGGTTGCGGCGCTGCGGCGCGACGCTCATGCTGTGAACCCCGTTGAATATGTGCCTCGGGTGAGCGGCCCGGGCGGTAGGATCATTGACGTGCCGGAATTGCAGCGTCAGCGGTATCCCGACATCCAGCCGCTGCGGCTGGCGCTCGCGCCGGCGGTGGCGCTGCAGGCTGCGCAGCGCGCCGCCGGGCGGCTCGGCTGGCAGATCGATGCCTATGCGCCCGCGGACGGGCGTCTCGAGGCGACCGACACCAGCATCTTCTTCGGCTTCAAGGACGACGTGGTGGTTAGGGTGCGCGCCAGCGATGCGGGTTCGCGCATCGACGTCAGGTCGAAGTCGCGGGTGGGCTTAAGCGATGTGGGTGCCAACGCCCGTCGCGTGCGCGCCTTCCTGAAGTCGATGGAGAGCAGCTAAGGTCGCGCCCTTGGGCATCACGGGCCATGACAGCCGCGCCAACGGGTCAGCCGCCGAGCTTCGCAAGCTTTCGCGAGTTCTATCCGTATTATCTCGGCCAACACAGCAACCGCACTTCGCGCCGGCTGCACGTAACGGGTACGCT
>DASWUP010000097.1:0-2812 GCA_036401635.1 Steroidobacteraceae bacterium | reverse complement strand
CCAACCCCAGAGACGGAACCTCTCCGATGACCCAGGTCAGCCCTCTGCGTCGCCGCATGATCGACGACATGACGGTCCGCAATCTGTCGCCTGCGACACAGCGATCGTATGTGCATGCGGTGGCCAAGTTCGGCCGCTTCTTCGGCCGCTCACCTGACAGGCTCGAGCTCGAGGATGTGAGGCCGTTCCAGGTCCATCTCGTTGCTGGCGGCATCTCGTGGCCGGCGTTGAACCAGACCGTTTGCGCGTTGCGTTTTCTCTATGGCGTGACGCTCAAGCAGGCGGAACTCCCGGAGCGAATCCCGTATGCGCGCGAGCCGCAGAAGCTGCCTGTTGTGCTCGGCGCCGACGAGGTCGTCCGCTTCCTCGAAGCGGTGTCGAGCCTCAAAGCACGCGCCGCGCTGACCACGGCGTATGCGGCCGGATTGCGCGCCTCGGAGGCCGCGAGCCTCAAGGTCAGCAATATCGACAGCAGCCGCATGGTCATCCGCATCGAGCAAGGCAAGGGCGGGCGCGACCGTTACGTCATGCTTTCGGCCCAACTGCTCGACCTCCTGCGCTCGTATTGGCGCATGGCGCGGCCAGTGCACTGGCTGTTTCCCGGGCGTGATCCCGAGCATCCGATCCATCCGGTCGCGCTTCACGCCGCCTGCCGCTCGGCGTGCGCCGCCTCGGGGCTCGACAAGCGTGTCACCGTCCACACGCTGCGCCACAGTTTCGCGACCCATCTGCTCGAGAGCGGCACCGATATCCGCATCATCCAGGCGCTGCTCGGCCATCGCAACGTCAACACCACCGCGCGCTACACTCATGTCTCCACCAGCACAATCCGCAGCACGGTGAGCCCGCTCGACCGCCTGCGGTTGGAGGTGATGCCGCCCGCCTGAGCGGCGGTGATGCGACCGGCGCTGGAGGTGGCGGATGTGTTCCGCCGCCACGGCGCGGCGTTCCTGCGCGATCATGCTGCACATCTGGGCCGCGTCGAGCGTCGCGTCATCACGGCGATCCAGGCGTGCCGGACATCCGCGCTCGGCGGTCATGTCGAGGAGTGTGGCGACTGCGGGCTGGTGCGCCACGCCTACAATTCCTGCCGCAACCGGCACTGTCCGAAGTGCCAAGGCTTGGCACGTGCGGAGTGGCTCGAGGCGCGTCAGGCCGAGCTGCTGCCGGTGCCCTACTACCACGTGGTCCTCACACTGCCCGCGGCGGCGGCCGAAATCGCGTTCCAAAACAAGCGCGTCGTCTATGCCATCTTGTTCCGCGCCGCCGCCGACGCGCTGCGCGACATCGCCGCTGACCCGCGGCACCTCGGCGCCGAGATCGGGGCGGTCGCCGTGCTGCACACGTGGGGCCAGGCCCTGCACCACCACCCGCATCTGCACTGCATTGTCCCGAGCGGCGGCCTGTCGCCGGATCAGACAAGTTGGATCTCCTGTCGGCCAGGATTCTTCCTGCCTGTGCGCGTCCTCTCGCGGCGGTTCCGCAGGCTGTTCCTCGGACGGCTACAAGCGGCGTTCGCGGCTGGCGAATTGCGCTTCTCCGGTACGCTCGCGGCTCTGACGGACCCTACTGCCTTCGCCGGCCGTCTCGCCGACCTGCGCGGCATCGAATGGGTCGTCTACGCCAAGCGTCCGTTCGCAGGTCCTCAGCAGGTGCTCGCCTATCTCGGCCGCTACACGCACCGCGTTGCCCTCGCCAACAGCCGGCTGATCCGGCTCGCCAATGGCCAGGTGAGCTTCACCTGGAAGGACTACCGGCGAGAAGGTGAGACCAAGGTGATGACGCTGGCAGCCGACGAGTTCATGCGGCGGTTCCTGCTCCACGCCGTGCCTGACGGGTTCCATCGCATCCGCCATCTCGGCTTCCTCGCCAACGGCCACCGCGCCGCCAAGCTGGCGCTCTGCCGCGCGCTGCTCGCGGCTCCTACGCCCGAGCCGGCGGCGTCGGAGAGTTATCGCGAGCGTCACTATCGGCTCACCGGTCACGCCCTGGACACCTGCCCGGACTGCGGCGGTCCGATGCGCGAGCGTGGGCCGCTGCCGCGACCACCGCCGCGCAGACCATTCTGGTGCAACAGCTCATGACCGGCGATATCCGTCGCCATCGCTACCGTCGCCGAGCCAGCACAACCAACGACCGCGTCGGCAGGGCGGAGCTTCGACCGCCGGTCGGCTCGCAGCTTCTCACCGCGAACCGCCTCGTCGTCGCACTCGCCGCTTGGCGCCGATCTGCGCCACCATTCGGCTCGTTGGCTTGCTCCTCCGGTGACCGCGGAGTGTTCCAAACGCCACGACACCCGTCCGGATCGGCCGCCCAAGCCATACTCCGCCCATAGCGGCTGCGGCCGCGGTTCAGTTCAATCCGGCTTCAATGAGGTCGCCCCCCCGGCGTATCGCCGCGTCGGCGTCGCGCGACCTCACAGAAGCCTCCAGATTCCCGAATCGGGTTTTGTTCGAATCACTGCGTGACCGGCATGAGGGAGCCGGACATGCTGCCGAGAATGACGGAGCGCGATTGGTCGATCGCGCTGGAGGTGTTTGATGCGGCACAATCGAGCCGGGGAGAACCTGGGCATAACGACCGTAAATTCCTGGAAGCTGTCCACTACTTCACGGTACACAGCATAACGTGGCGTGCATTGCCCATCGAGTATGGCAAATGGAACAGCGTTTGGAAGCGGTTCTGGCGGCTCAGTCGCTCGGGGGTATTCGAGGCATTCTTCCAGGCGCTGGCGGAATGCAGCGAGACGGCACATTTGGTCCAGTTCTTCGACAGCACGACCGCACGCGCCCACGTCTCGGCGGCCGGGGCA
>DASWUP010000096.1:0-9328 GCA_036401635.1 Steroidobacteraceae bacterium | reverse complement strand
CGACTCCGCCGCCGAGCGTCAACCCGGCGACGCCGGTGTCGCCGACGGTGCCGACAGGTGTTGCGAGCCCGAACGCCTGTGATTCGCGGTCAAACGCCCCGAGCAGCGCGCCCGATTCCACCTGTGCCTCTTTGGCGATCGGATCGACCTGTACGGCGCTCATGGGCGAGACATCGACGACCAGGCCGCCGTCGCAGCCGGACTGGCCCGACAGGCTGTGGCCTCCGCCGCGTACCGCGGTCAGCAGGCCGTGAGCGCCGGCGAAGCTCACCGCGCGCTTGACGTCCGCCGCCCCGGCGCAGCGCACGATGAGCGCCGGCTTGCGATCGAATGCGGCGTTCCACAGCCGACGCGCGGACTCGTAGGCCGGCTGGTCGGCGGTGATGAGCTCCCCGCGCAGCCCCGCGCGCAGGTCTTCGACGTCGGCGGGCTTCAGGATCAACTGCCGGCCGTCGAGCCCGATGGCGGGCACTTCCCCGCCGGCGGTGGCGGCGCAGACGCGACGGTAAGGAAAGGATGCCGCGGTCAGCGCGGCGAGTCCCGCTGCACAGAACGTTCTTCTTTTCACGCTACCCCCGCAGCGCAAACGCGCCGCGCGAGATTGCGCCGGACGATCCTTACCGGTCAAGAGCTCACAGCGCCACGCGCAAGCCGAGAAAATACTGGCGTCCGTTCACGTAGAACGCCTCGGGCTGATCATTGTTGAAGCCGTATTCCCTGAGGATCGGGTTGTTCAGATTGACACCATCGAACGACAGCGCGACCTGCTCGTTGATCTTGTAGTTCAGCGACACGGCCAGCGTGCCGGTAGAAGTGTCGTGCTCAGGAACCGCTAGCACGATGCCCATGAGGTATCTGGAGCGGTAGCTGTAGGCGGCGCGGGCACTGAAGCGCTCATTCTCGAAATACAACTCCGCGTTGCCCGTGAACTTCGATGCGCCATACAGTTCCGAGCCTCCCGCCGCCTTGCCGTCGGCGAGGGTAAAGTTCAGGTAGGTGCCAAATCCCAACCCCAGCGGCTGCTGCCAGGCCACCTCCACGCCCTGGTTCCTCGCGGCGATGTTCCTCGGAAACGCGACCGAGTACACCGAGAAGTGCTGGTAGGTGTTGTTGAACAGGGTCTGCTGGGCCGTGGAGAAGGCCACGTACGAAGTCAGATCCATGTAGAAGAGTCCGGCGGACAGCAACGCCTTGGGCGCGTAGTACCACTCGAGCGTCGCGTCATAGTTGGTCGAGCGCACGGGTTTGAGGTTCTGATTGCCACCACTGCCGCTGAGCGCCAGATCATCCAGAGTCGGGGTAGGGGACAGGGCGCTGTAATCCGGGCGCGCGATGGTCTTGGCGACCGCCAGGCGCCCGATCAGCTCGTGGCTGAGGTCGAATCTGAAGTTGGCGCTCGGTAGCACGTCGGTGAATTTCTGCTTGCTGCGCGTCGGCGTGAAGTAGTTGGGCGTGCCGCCGCCGGCGGCAACCGAGACATAGGGCGTGGGCGTATCGGAGGGCACGTAGAACAAGGAGTCTTCGTCGGTGCCTACGATGCGCACGCCCAGATTCCCTCGCCAGCGGTTACCCGCAATGCTGCTCATCAGGTAGCCCGCGGTGGTCTTCTCCGCCACCGTGAACATGCTCTGCCAGTTCACCAACGAAGTCTGCGCCGGGTTGTAGGTCTGCTCGAACGCAAACACCGAGGCGGCAGGAAGCTGCCAGAAGTTGTTGATGTAACCAGGCGGCGGATTGAGTCCGTGGCCGTAGTTGGAGGGATACTGCTGCCCGTTCCAGGCGGGTTTCGCGGCGTTGCACACCGGATTGGTGATCGCAGAGCAGGTACCGTCCGCCGGCCAGCGCACATCGCGCGTGTGGTCGGCGTAGCGTGCGCCGAACTTGAGCGACTGCCAGATCCCCTTGTTCAGCGCCAGCTCGGCATCGAGCTGCCCGGAGTTCTCCTGGTCGATGGTCCGGACAATCGAATGCCAGGAGGCGTTGGTAAAGACGTCAGTACTGTTGAAGTTGGTGGTATCAACACCCGGGAACGAGATCGCCGCGGGTGCTCCCAGGCCATTCATCGCGTATGCGAGCCCACCGGTGGCCCAGGCGGCTTCGTAGCCGAGATCTCCCGGAGTCTCGCCGATGCCGTGTGAATGACCGAACTTGCCCGAGAGGCTCAGCGCGTCCGTCAGTCGTAACGAACCTGTCAGATCGAGGAAATAGGTCTCTGAGGCGGCGAACGGCCGGAAGATCTTATCGACCACACCGGGCGTGATCCCGGCGCCGGTCGCGGCGTTGATCGGACCGATGTCTGGGAAGGTCGCCGCCACCAGGGTGTTGTTGCGCACCGTGTAGCTCGTTGGCACGACACCGGCCAGCACCGGGCTGGAGACATCGCCGAGGAAACTCGTGTCGTAGCTGGGCGCATCCATGTGCGAATAGAAACCGTTGAGATCGAATGAGAGCCGCTCGCCGGGTTTCCATTCGAGGTCGAGCATCCCGCCCTGGCGATGGCGCTGGTGCTGCAGGAGCGTCGCGTTGATGAACTCGGGGTAGCGCACGCCTTGCAGGTCCGGATGGGCCGCGACCAGGGGCGCGTCCGGATCGCCCGGATTGCCCTGGATCGTGCCGTAGCCGAGAAACTCCTGGCCGTCACGGCGCTCGTGTCGCCGTTCCTTGAAACCCTGCAGCAGGGCGCCGAAGTTGTCCGCGTCGTTCTTCCAGTTGAGCAACACGCTCGTCTGCGGGTCGGTCTTGCTCGGCAGGTCGTTGTAAAAGGCCTGCGCGGTGAGTTCGGCGGTGAACGGCTTCTTGAAGTCGAGCGGCCTGCGGGTCTGAATGTCGACCGCACCGGCGACACCCCCCTCGATCAGATCCGCCTGCGCGCTCTTGTAGACGACGATCTTGCTCGCCAGCTCCGCCGGCAGCAGCGAGTAGCTGACGCTGCGTCCGACGGTACCGACCTGACTCTGGATGAACCAGTCGCCGGTTGCGATGGTATGGCCGTTGATCAGCGTCTGGGTCAGACTCGGGTCGGTGCCGCGGATGCTCACGCGATCGTTCTCCGCCAGCCCGCCCTCGCCCGCCGAGGCCTTGGAGATGTTGACCCCCGGCAGGCGCTGCACGGCGTCCGCGATGTTCTTGTCGGGAAGCTTGCCGATCTCTTCGGCGCTCACGACGTCCACGACCGCGTCAGCTTCGCGCTTGGCTTTGATGGATTGCTCGAGGCTGTAGCGAATCCCGGTTACTACGACCGTTTCGAGCTGTTGGGGCGCCTGGGGCTGGGACGCCGCTTGCTGCGCCGAGGCCGGCGGTGCCGGCCAGCTGATCGCAAGCGCGACCGAGCAGCTGCCGAGCGCGAGAATCCGTGTGGCGATCATGTGTTTCCCCTCCCCCAGATGGATCGTGTTATGAGCTGCGTTGCGCCATTACGGTGGCGGCGAGCAGCAACCACGCCGAATGCGGCAGCCACTGCTCCACCCAGCGCCAGTTGTTCTCATCGGGCCCCTCCGCGAACACGATGCCGCGTCCGGCATCACTCGCGCTGGCACCGGTAATGCCGTTGGAGATCCCCCCCACCAGCATCTCGCCGCCACTGTCGGCGTGCGGCGGATTGGCGGCACCGAACCCGTAGAGCATGCAGATGCCATAAGGATTGCGCCCGAGCGTCCAGTCGAGCTGGTGCTGCGCGAAAGCGCCCAACGCCGGGCTGATACCGAAGGCCGCCTTGGCATCCGGGGCGACCACGCGCCCGCCGAGCACGGCGGCCGCGGCGAGCGAGGCGAGGCGCGCGCTCTCCCCCTGCCACCAGTAGCCGGTTTCGTTGGCGTGCGGCATGAAGAAGCCTTCCTGCCGCTCGGCCGCGAGCTTGCCGTCCCTGAAGACACGGAAGGTCTGGCGCGCGTAGTCGTAGGGATTGGCGACCGCGCGATCGAGCGCCAGCTGGTAGGCGAGCGCGCTGCGGATGGTCTGCCGCGCGCGCCGCACCCGCGCCGCGTCGTGCTCGATGCCGAGGTAGTACGCGAGGGCGACGACGGGAAAACCGGCCTCGACACCGTGCTAGTAGGGACGCGTGCCGCCATCGCTCACGAACCAGCCTTGCGGGCTCAGGCGATCGCTTACGTGCTGCGCCCGACGCCGCGCCGCCTGCAGGTACTGCTGTCTGCCGGTCGCGCGATACAGTTCGGTCGCGGCCAGGAGCGCGGTGTAGTCGTCGATGATGTTCTCGACCCCATTGGCGCAGTATTTCGTGTTGTTGGTCTCCAGGTGCGCGAACGCCCGCTCGGCATCGGCGAGATACTGCGGGCCGGTGAATTCCCCGTGCGCGCCGCTGTGGGCACTTACGATTGAGGCGCGCGCGAGCGCCGCGATCGCAAGTCCCCCTCCCTCGCGATAGGCGGCTCGGTAGTGAGCGCTGTAGACCCCGCTCAGACCCTCGAAGCCGGTGACCATGCGCTCCGCGCCCGGCTCACCCCAGCGGTCAAACACTGTTTCGTAGAAGTAGCCTTGCGGATCGAGCACCCGATGCAGGTAATCAGCGCCCCAGAACGTCTCCTCGAGCACGCGCTCAGTCAATCCGAGCCGCGCGTACAGCTGCGGCACCGTGTCGTAGGATTTGCCGAGCGCCCAGACCACCATCCCGCTTTGCTGCGGATTGAAGAAATTGGCGAACGAGAGGTGCGAGAGATACTTGCCGGTGTCTCCGCCGGCATCCTTCCAGCCGCCCCACACGTCGACGAAGCGGTCGGTGTCGTAGATGCGGATGTGCCGATCGGCGGCCGAAGTCCAGCGGCTGGCGTGAAAGTAGTCGAGGAGCTTGGCGGCGGTCGTGACCAGGACGGCCTGGTCCCCGACTTCGAACGCGGCCGAGCGCACCCGCTCCTGGCCGAGCGTGGCTTCGAGCTCATACCGTCCGGCGGCCGTGAGCGCCGAGAAGTCGGCGCGGAAGTATCTCTTGCCCGCGCCCCATTCGCTGAAGGGCGCAAGCGGTGTGAGCCGGCCGGAGCGGATCGGGGCACCACTTTTGAGGAGGCGGAATTCCCCGCCGCTTGCCGCCCCTGTGTACTCGACGATCGCCTCTTTCGGACCGAGGCGCTCGAGCGCCACCTCGTTGACCCGCGCGCGCAGCGCCGCCGTCGCGCTCTGCGCGCCGCCCGCTGCGCCGGCGGCCGCAGGGACGCCGCCGTGCGCCTGCGCCACCGCCAGCAGCCATGCGATCGCGATCCCCCACCCGGCCATGAAATCGACGATAAGCTGTAGCAAAGTCAGTGTCAATAATTACATCTACTGGATGTGTATAATTGAGCAAAGACCCGGACACCGCAGGCTGCAGGCAGGTCCTTTATGATTTTCCGTAAGCAGTCCAAAACCGCGGCGCGCGCAACCATGGTCACTCGCGGCACTACCCAGCAGTCGAGCGCCCCCTACAACCGGCGCATTGTTCTCGACGTGATCCGCCGCCGTGGATCAGCCTCGCGTAAGCAGATCGTCGATGCGGTCTCCTTGAGTCCCCAGACCGTTGCCAACATCACCCACGATCTCGAGTCCATTGGCCTCATCGTGTCGCGGCGGCTGAAGGCGCAGAAGTCCCGCGGCCAGCCGCCGATCGCGCTCGAGCTCAACCCCAACGGCGGCAGCTCCATCGGCATCAGCCTCGAGCCACGCGGTGCATCGGCCGCACTCGTCAACCTGGTGGGCGATGTCATCAGGAGACGGGAAGCCGAGTTCGACGCCCGCAACCAGCGCCGGGTGCTCGCCAGCATGGTCGATATCGTCAAGGATCTCTCGGCCCGCTCGGCGTCCACCGAACGCCTGTGGGGAGTGGGAGTGGCGCTGCCGGGCCCGCTGGCGAGCACCGACATCAGTTTCGTCGGGCCGACGGCGCTCGAGGGCTGGACTGATCTGTCGATCCTCGATGAGCTGCGCGACCTCACCGGCGTGCAGGTTTATTACAGCGTCGACAGCGTCGCGGGCGCACTCGGGGAGTCGTTGTTCGGCGTCGCCCGCGATCTGGACAACTTCTTCTACATGCATTTCGGCATCGGCCTGGGCGGCACGCTGGTGGTGAACCGCTCGGCCTACAAGGGTGCCGATGGCAACGCTACGGAGATCGGCCACATCCCGGTGGTGCCGGACGGCAAGCCATGCTACTGCGGCAATCGCGGCTGCCTCGAGCGTTACCTCTCGCTCCATTCCCTCGCCGAGGAGCTCGGCATCGCGGATCTGCACGACCACGGCAAGGACACCCTCACGCGCATGCTCGCGGCCGGGGAGCCGCGACTGCTCGAGTGGTGCCGGCGTGCGGCAGGGCACCTGCGCAACGCCGTCTGCATCGTCGAAAACATGCTCGACCCGCGCACCGTGGTGATCGGCGGCTCGGCGCCGAAAGTGCTGGTCGAGCACCTGGTGCGTCTCGCGCAACCGCTGCACCGATCGGTGCGTGGCGGTGTCGCCGCACCGAGCGAGCGCATCGCGCTGTCGGAGCGCCAGGACGACAGCTCCATACTGGGCGCTGCGGTGTTGCCCATCCACGAGATGCTCTCGCCGCAGTTCGAAGTGCTGCTCAAGGAGCGCCCCGCCGATCTGAAGGTGGCGGGCTTTCTCGGCCGCAGGGCCCACAGCGGCGCCGGTCGCCTCTGATTATATTAACATCCAGTTGATGTATTAATTGACGCAGCGAGTGTCAGCCCCCTATAGTCGACGCCGATATGCCGGCGCGCCTTCTTCCGCTCACAATCCTCGGTGACGTCGGCGTCGATGTGGTGCTCGGTCCGCTCACCTGCTGGCCGCAGATCGGCACCGAGTCCCTGATGGACAGGAGCGAGCTGCGCGCCGGCGGCTCCGCGGGCAATACGGCGCTGGCGGTGAGTTACCTCGGAGCCGAAGCGCACTTGCTGTCGCTGGTCGGTGATGACGACCTCGGCAGCTGGCTTCAGGGGCAGCTGCGCGCGCTGCAGCCGAGCCTTGCGGTGTGCGATTCACCCACCTCGGTGACCGTGGGATTCGTGCACCCCTGCGGAGAGCGAACCTTTTTCACCACCCGTGGCCACCTGGAAATCCTCGCCTACGAGCACGTGCGGCCGGGGCTCGCCGCCGCGGCGCACGTACGTTCCATCGTGCTCCTGTGCGGGGTGTTTCTGACTCCTGGCTTGCGCAAGTCCTATGAGCGTCTGATCGACGAAATCGCGGCTCTCGGTCATGAGGTTGCGCTCGACACCGGCTGGCCGCCGGGCAGCTGGAACGAGCCGTTGCGCCGCGAGGTGCTGCAGTGGGTGGGCAAGTGTGACCACGTGCTGCTGAATGAGCTGGAGGTTGCAAGTCTCGCCGACTGCCCGGATCTGCGCGAGGCGATCGCGCGGATTGCCGCAGTGCTCAAGCCCGGCGCCAGCCTGATCGTGAAAACCGGCGCGCGCGGTGCACTCGGCTTTCAGAGCGGGGCGACGCTCGAGCAGCGCGCAGCAAGGCTCGCGGTGTTCGACACCATCGGCGCCGGCGACTCCTTCAACGCGGGCTATCTGCTCGCGCGCCTGCACGGCTACGGCCTGTCGCAGGCGCTCAGCGCCGGTTGCAACGCCGCCGCCTCAATCATCGCGTGCTTTCCCCGCCGGCAGATCAGGCCGGGTGAGTTCGCCGGCCGCATCGCGCTGGCGGGCGCTGCGCCGGAACAAGCGACATGAAGCGCCGCGCTCTCATCGTCGTCTACATTCTCGGCGTCTGGTTCGTCATCTCTTTCGTTACCAACATCATCGGGCCGCTGATGCCGATCATCATCAGGGACTTCAACCTGAAGCTCACGCTTGCGGGCTTGCTGCCGTTCGCGTTCTTTCTCGCCTACGGGGTGATCTCCATTCCCGCCGGCAGCGCCGTCGAGACCTACGGCGCGAGAAACACCCTGCTCGCGGCGTTCGCGCTCAACCTGCTCGGCTCGCTCGTGATCGCGTTGCTGCCGGTTTACGGCGCCGTAATCGGGGCCCTGTTCATCATTGGCCTCGGCATGGCGATGCTGCAGGTGGTGATCAATCCGCTGATGCGCACCGCGGGGGGTGAGGCGCACTTCGCGTTCTTCTCGGTCATGGGGCAGCTGGTGTTCGGCCTCGCATCGTTCCTCAGCCCGCTGGCATTTGCGTGGCTCATGCAGCCTGCCGCGGCGGCCCCCGCCGGCGTGTCGAGCGGCCCGCTCGCAGGGGCGCTGCGGGCCCTAAGTCCCGCAGCACTGCCGTGGGTGTCGCTGTACTGGGGATTCGCGGCCATGTTCCTCATCCTGATTGCGATCACGGCCTGCATGAGCATCCCGCAAGTGAGGCTCAGCGCCGAAGAACGCACCGGCACGTGGATGACCTACCGCCGCTTGCTGGCCGAGCGGCAGGTGCGGCTGTTTTTCCTGGGCATCGTCGCCTATGTGGGCACGGAGCAGAGCCTGGCGAACTGGATGTCGCAGTTCCTCAGCACCTATCACCACGCCTCACCGATCGTGGAAGGCGCCCAGGCCGTGAGCCTCTTCTGGGGCTGGATGGCGGTCGGCTGTGTGCTCGGCCTGCTGCTGCTCAAACTCCTGGATTCGCAGCTCGTGCTCGGGGTCTTCTGCACTCTCGCCATCGCGTGTGTCGCGGTGGCGTTGTACGGATCCAGGGAGGCGGCGTTGTGGGCTTTCCCGGCCGCGGGATTCTTCCTGTCGGTGATGTTCTCGATCGTCTTTTCTCTGGCGCTGAATTCTGCGACACAGCATCATGGCGCGCTGTCGGGAATTCTCTGTTCGGGCATCCTCGGCGGAGCACTGCTGCCTTTGCTCGTGGGCCTGCTGGCGGACTGGCTGGGCCTGCGCACCGCCATGGCAGTGGTGTTCGTAACGCTCGCCTACATTCTGAGCGTCGCTTTCTGGGCACGACCCCTGGTGCGCAATGAAACCGTGAGCCTGTCGAGGATGCTGGGTCTGTCGAAGACGAGTTGATCGCTCCAATGCGCCGTGATGTACGGCGGCACGGCTGTGGCACACTAGCGTCCCACGCACGGGCGCGTCGACCACGATCCTTCACAACAAACACATGATCGATCACACCGGGGTCAAGGTCAGCGACATCACCAGGGCCAAGGCCTTCTACCGCGCAGCTCTCGCGCCGATCGGTTACCAGCTGCTGCTGGAATTCCCGGCCGCCGTGACCGGCTCGGACGATGTCGCCGGCTTCGGCGTGCCTCCCAAGCCCGACTTCTGGCTGGCCGCCGGCACGCCCAACAAGCCGCCGATCCATGTCGCCTTCCGCGTCGGCGACCGCTCGCTGGTGGATGCGTTTTACGCGGCGGCGCTGGCGGCCGGCGGCCGCGACAACGGCGCTCCGGGTGAGCGGGC
>DASWUP010000095.1:0-7161 GCA_036401635.1 Steroidobacteraceae bacterium | reverse complement strand
GCGTCGTTGTCGAGTAGTGTGTTGTCGACGTCGAATAGGAACACAGTCTTCGCCGCCGTATCCGCCATGGCGCTGCCCCGTGCCCGGTTGCCGGTGAGTCAGTGTACGCCGCAGGTACGACCGCGGGCGCGGGTCCCCAGTCGGAAATCAGTGGTAATTGGTCGTCTCAGCGCGCGCTGTAGCCGCGCGCATCGAGGCAGGCGATCATGGCGCGGCGATAATCCGCGACGCTGCCCGAGCCCTGCTGGACCGAGCGCGTCGGATCGAAACCCGTCTGGCTCACCGCCCAGCTGTGGCACTCGTAACGGTCGTTCTGCGTCTGCGTATCGCTTTGACCGTTGCGCGGATAGAGGTACACGTCCGCACCGCTACCGTACTGCGCGACACCGCTGTATGCGCTGTCGGAGGATGAATCGGTTGCGCTGCCGGCGACGGGCGGCGGATCGGTCACGACATAGCCATTGTCGGGAGGACTCCAGGCGTAATAGAGGTTATTCCAGTAGTAGTACGGGAACCCACCCCACCAGAACGTCGCGTAGCCGAACGGCAGTACCGGCAGGAACCAGGCAAAGCCCGGGTTGAAATACACGTGCGGCCAGAAAGCGCCGTGCCAATAGCCACCGCCCCAGTTGTGCACGCCGTTCCAGGATCCACCGCCGCCCGGTACGAAACCTCCGCCCGAAGAGTTAGCGCCCGCGGCATGCATTGCGCTGGTGCTCGCGAAACCTCCGTGCACGGGCGCGTGTCCCGTGGCGGCGCCGGCGAAGCGCGGCGTGGCGCCAAAGCGAGGCGTGGCGCCAAAGCGAGGCGTGGCGGCAAAGTGAGGCCCGGCGGCAAAGTGAGGCCCGGCGGCAAAGTGAGGCGCGGCAGCAAAATGAGGCGCGGCGGCAAAATGAGGCGCGGCGGCAAAGTGCCCGCCCCCGGTGCCCGCGAAATGACCACCGCTGACATGGCTACCGCTGAAGGACCCGCCACTGGAGTGGCCACCGCTGAAATGGCCGCCCATGGCATATCCGCCCCCGCCTCCTGGGCCTTGCGCATAGGTCAAAATCGGCGCACCAGCTGCCGCAACGCCGAGCAGCAGGGCTGCGACTATTGGGCGGGTGCTCGGTCTGTTCACGGTTCATCACCCCGTTGTAGTGGCCGCGGCTCGTCGATCCCCGGCTACATGGATTAGACGCCCCGCGGGCGCTTCTGTTCAAGCTGCCGTACATTAAAACGCAGCTACTCACGGCAGCGTTGACCGCAGTCACGAGGATGCGACCGGCTTGGCATTTCTTATGGCAATTCAGCGACCTGCGCGCACTGCCGGTTTATGTCTCGTGCAGCTCGCACGAGCGAGGAGCGTTCCCGCGCCTGTGCGCCGGTCAATAAACCATGTTGACGGCCACCGCGGGCGTCACGCTGGCGGTGGCGTTGCGCCCCCACGCGATGATCCTGATGCCCACGAGCACGCCAACCTTGCTGCTCAAGTTGTATTCGATCGCCGGGGCAAGGCCCAGCGAGTATCCGGACCCTGAATCGGCCCGGAAATCCGTGCCGCCCGAAGCACCGGCCGATGGCGGCAGGGTGCCGCTCACGCGCGTGCTGTCGTTGTGCTGATAGACGACATCCAGCGCCAGAACCCAGTTTCGGGTGACGCTGTACTCCGCGGCCGCATCCGCCGTAAAGGAGTCGCCCGGGTACGCCCGGCCCCGAAATCCACTCGAGGTCCCATAGACGCTCACATCGTGCACCCCTGCGGAGGAGGACAGCGCGTAGGTCAGGTCGAGCCGTACCCGCAGAATCCGCCCGTTGGGCATCCACAGGTAGTCCTGGGAATAGATCGACAGACCGCTCGTGTACGCCCCCGCCCCGAAGCCGTCGCTGGCACGCCCGAGGTGCTCGTAGCGTCCGGTGGGCAGGGTCTCATCGAGTACCAGTGAGATCGCAGGCATGCGGTGGCCGTCCTGGAATCGCGTCAGTCCGTACCCCGCCTGCACGGTGAGATCGCCCACGCCTATCGCGGAACTGTTGGGCGCACCTGCGGGCTCGTTGAAGCCGATGCGCGGAATCATTCCCAGGGTGACCCGGTCCGTGAGCCCGTACAGCAGGTAACTTAGCGAGCCGATATCGTGCTCGCCGGAAGTCGCATGCCGCGTGCCATGCCTGTCGAAGCGACCATCGGTCATCACGTCGTAGAGGTACGGCTCGACCAGCATGTGCCCCTGCGGCAGCGTCGCGCCAGAAGGCGCGAGCATCGGCCCCGTCCACCAGGCATCGTCGCGCGATTGATCGGCAGCCCCGGCCGCAGTGCTCGCCACAATCAAAGCGCAAGCCAGCAAGTGCCGCAGCCCGCGCGGCGTGTTGTAGCCCACAGCTGTCATTTGCTCACTTTCAGTGTGTGGACGCAGATGATCCGCGCCGCAAGTCCGCCGCGCATTCCGTTTCCTGCTGTAAGCGCCAAGCGACCCGAACGTGACCTGCGTCACACTCCGGGCCCGATTAACTTTCCGTCACAATCGTCAGCGGTCCTGAACTTGCGACGTTGTTAACGCCCAGAAGCCGGGCGTTCCGGCTCAATACCGCCCGCTCAATACGCGCTTTCAGGAGGAGAAATCCATGTTGAAGTCCATCCGTACCGCTCTAACCGTCGCTGCCGTGACCCTGTCGCTCAGCGGCCTCGCCACCAACGCGATGGCCGACACGCAGTGGCAGAAGAAGCACCCGCGCCGCGAGCAGGTGAACAATCGGCTCGCCAACCAGAACAAGCGCATCCACCAGGAGGTCAAGGAAGGCGATATCACCAAGGCGCAGGCGGCGAAGCTGCACCGTGAGGATCATGCCATCCGCCAGGAAGAGCGCACCATGGCGAGAACCAACCACGGCCACATCACCAAGGCTGAGCAGAAGGCGCTCAACCAGCAGGAGAACCAGGTCAGCAAGCAGATCGGCAAGTAATCTGCCTGATGGTGAGCGGCGGGAGCACGGCGCACTGTGCTCCCGCCGTTGCGTGTGCGCCGCGCCCGAGGCAACATGCCGCCGCCGTCCGGGGGCTTCACGCCTTGAGTGAGAAGGGCGTGAAGTTCGTGCCGCGATCGTAGTAGTCCTCCTGCTCGGCACGCTTGAGAAAACCGACGATCCGGTAAGTCACCGGGGTCGCGATCACTTCCCACGCCGATTTCAACACGTATTGCGTCGTGGTGACGGCGATGAGCTCGCCACCGGGCCACAGGCCCGCAAACGCTATCGTATAGAACAGCCCGGAGTCGACCAGTTCCCCGCAGAGCGTGGAACCGACGATACGGGTCCACAGCCAGCGGCCCGAGGTCAGGATCTTCATCTTCGCCAGCACATAGCTGTTGACGAACGAGCCGCACCAGAAGGCGATGATCGACGCGCCGATGATGCGCGGCGTGTTGCCGAAAATCTCTTCGACCGCCGGCTGCTTTGGGCGCCAGAAATCCGCGGGCGGCAGCTGCACGATGACCGCGGACATGACTGCCGCGAACACCAGCGCCGCGAAGCCGCTCCACACCACGCGCCGGTCGCGCGCATAGCCATACACCTCGGTGAGAATATCCCCGAAGACATAGGAGATCGGAAAGAACAGCACGCCCGCCATGAACGTCACCGGTCCCCACAGCGGCACGTGCACGGTTGCTACCTTGGCCGGCCCGATGAGGTTCGCACACAGCAGCACACACACATACGCGCCCAGGATGAGATCGTAGTAGCGGTAGGTTTTCAACGGCACGGAGTGCGTCAAGCCGGTAGCACCGTGCCCGTAGCCTCGCCAAAACCGATGCGCGCGTAGCCTTGCCGTTCGCACCAGCCCCGCAGCGTGACCCGATCGCCGTCCTCGAGGAAGGTGCGCGTCTCGCCGCCGGCAAGCGCGATCGGCTGCTTACCGCCGCCGCTCAGCTCCAGCAGCGATCCGGCCTGCGCGGGTAGCGGACCGGACTGCGTGCCGCTGCCGAGCAGGTCCCCGGCCCTGAGGTTGCAGCCGTTCACGGTGTGATGCGCGAGCAGCTGCGCGATCGTCCACCACGAGTCGCGAAAGCTTGCGTGCGACAGGCGCTGCGGTGCGAGACTTGCAGCGCGCATGCGCGCGGTGTCGAGCCAGACCTCCAGTTGGATGTCGACGGCACCCGCTTCGCGCAGCGCGCTGTCATCGAGGTAGGCAAGCGGCGGCGGCTCAGCGGCCGGGCGGCTCCAGCTGGCGCGAAACGGTGCGAGCGCCTCGAGCGTCACGACCCACGGCGAGACTGTGGTCGCAAAGTTCTTGGACAGAAACGGACCCAGGGGCTGGTACTCCCACGCCTGGACATCGCGCGCCGACCAGTCATTCAGCAGGCACAGTCCAAAGACGTGCGCCTCGGCCTGCGCCAGCGGCACGCTGCGGCCAAGCTCATTGCCACGCCCGACGAACACGCCCACTTCCAGCTCATAGTCCAGCCGCCGTGTGGCGGTGAGTTCCGGCCGCGCGGCCCCCGGCGGCAGCACCTGTCCCACCGGGCGCACAAAGTCGTAGCCCGACACCCGGATGGATGAGGCGCGACCGTGGTACGCGATCGGCACCCACTTGTAGTTGGGAAGCAGCGGATTGTCGGGACGGAACAGCCGGCCCACGGCGGTAGCGTGATGGATCGAGGCGTAGAAGTCGGTGTAGTCCCCCACCTCCGCCGCGACCTGGTACTCCACGGCATTCTGCGGAATGAGCCGCGAACGCAGTCGTTGCGCCAGCGCGGAGTCGGTGCGCAGCGCCGCCGACAGCGCCGCCCGCAGCGCCGCGCTGGCCTGCGGCCCGAGGGCCATGAACGCATTGAGGACCGGCCTCACACACGCGCCGAGTGCCTGCGCGGCGAGCCCGTCGAAGAGGCCCAGGCCATGCAGCGCGCCCAGGTCCAGCACCTGATCGCCGATGGCAACGCCGCCGCGGAAGCTCTCTTCGCTGCGCGCGCGCCTGAAGGCGCAGAACGGCAGATTCTGGATCGGGAAGTCGCCTGCGGGCAGGTTCGCGGAGCTGACCCAGCTTGTGAGCTTCGGGTCGTGCGTGGCGTTGACCGCGTTCATGGACTATGTCCGCCTCGGCGGAGGCGCACAGCTCGGCGCGAAGTTCTTCTTCAGACCTCGCCACACCTGCGCGTAGTCGCCCTGCAGAAGCGGTGTCTCCAGCGCGTAGCGCGTCGGCCGGATCAGCGTGCGCGTCTCGAACATGAAGGCCATGGTATCGGTGATGTGTACCGGCTTCGAGGTGTCCGCGGCAGTTGCCTTCTCATAGGTCGCGGCATCCGGCCCATGCCCGCTCATGCAATTGTGAAGCGACGCCCCGCCGGGAGCGAAGCCTTCCGCCTTGGCGTCATAGGCGCCTTCAATCAGTCCCATGAACTCGCTGGCGACGTTGCGATGGAACCAGGGCGGGCGGAACGTATCTTGCATCGCCAGCCATCGGGGCGGAAAGATCACGAAGTCGATCGCATCAACGCCGGGCGTATCGCTGATCGACTGCAGCACGAGAAAAATGGATGGATCAGGATGATCGTAGCTGATCGAGCCGATGGTGTTGAAACGCCGCAGGTCATACTTGTAAGGCGCATTGTTGCCATGCCACGCGATGACGTCGAGCGGCGAGTGATCGATGCGCGCGGACCACAGGTGGCCGGCGAACTTCGCCACCAGTTCGAACGCTCCTTCCAGGTCCTCGTACCAGGCGACCGGGGTGTGAAAGTCGCGCGGGTTGGCGAGGCCGTTCGAGCCGATGGGCCCCAGGTCCGGCAGTCGAAAGGGTGCGCCGAAGTTCTCGCAAACGTAGCCGCGCGCGCCGCTCTCGAGCAGTTCCACACGAAAGCGCAGGCCGCGCGGAATGACGGCGATTTCCAGCGGCTGCAGCTCGATCAGGCCCAGTTCGGTGGCGAGTCGCAGGGCGCCGTGCTGCGGGACGATCAGCAGTTCCCCGTCGGCGTCGTAGAAGAAGCGCTCGCGCATCGAGCGATTCGCCGCATACCAGTGAATGCCGCAACCGCCGTGGTGGTCCGGCGAGCCATTACCGCCCAAGGTGGCCAGAGCCGCGATGAAGTCGGTCGGCTCGCGCGGCAGCGGCGGCGGATTCCAGCGCAACTGGTTGGGCGAGGGTGCGAGCTCATCGAAGTCGCTGCTGATGCGGCCATCCTCGATCCGCCGGAAACTCTCGTGCACCGCGGCCGGCCGGATGCGGTACAGCCAGCTGCGCCGGTTGGCGTGCCGCGGTGCGGTGAAGGCGGTTCCCGAGAACTGCTCCGCATACAGCCCGTAGGCGCAGCGTTGCGGCGAGTTGCGCCCCTGCGGCAGTGCGCCCGGCAGCGCCTCGCTCGCGAAATGATTGCCGAAGCCGCTGCAATAGCGCAGCCCGGCGCCGGCGGCCGTTCCGGCAAGGGTGCTCATGAGGCTGACTCCCGCTTGGGTTTCCGCCACACTATAATGTCGCACAAACGGTTGCGCACGCAACTGTCTGGAGTGTGCCGTGACTGCGCGATCCACCCGCGGCGCTTCGCTGCGGCTGTCGGGGTTCGTACCCTTCCGCCTCAACCGCCTCGCCGTCGAAGTCAGCCATCATCTGTCGGTCATCTACCGCGGGCGCTTCGCGCTCGAGATCCCGGAATGGCGTGTCATGGCCACCGTCGGCCAGTATCAGGACAGTACCGCGCAACAGGTCGCCGCCAGCACCCGCATGCACAAGACCCGCGTGAGCCGGGCGATCGCGCACTTGAGGAAACGCGGCCTGATCGAACGGCTGGCGAGCCGCAGCGACCGGCGGGAAATGCACCTGCGCCTCAGTCGTGCGGGACGGCGCATGTACGCGCAGCTGGTGCCGCTGGCGCTGGCACGCGAGCGCGCACTGCTCGAGTGCATGAGCGTGGCCGAACGGCGTGGCTTCGTCACCGGGCTTGACCGGCTCGAAGAGTCTCTCGGCCTGAGAAAGCTGTGATACCGGAGCTGCTAACATGCCGGCCGTGTCGGGACTCAATCTGTGGCTGGCGGCTGGCGTACTCACGTGCGGCCCGCTGCTGTGCCCCTCGCTGGTGCACGCGGCGGACGCGGCAGCGGCGCCGCTGACGCCGCTCGCGCACTCGGCGCTGGTGAGCCTTGAAGCCGGCGCCACCCCCGCGGGCCTGATATTACGGGTGCGGCATACGGCCGATC
>DASWUP010000094.1:0-8815 GCA_036401635.1 Steroidobacteraceae bacterium | reverse complement strand
ACGCGCCGGGCGCGCTGCGGGGAGCCGGGTTCGAGTGCGACCTGGGTCACCGCCCGCCCACAATGCGCCCCGTGGATTCACATACAAGGAACTAAGGGGATGCGCAGTTCAGCCGCTTCGATGTTGATCGCCCTGTTTTCGATGGCAGCGCTCAGCGCTGCGGCTCCGGGGCCAGTGCGCGCCGCGGCCGCGGAGACGGCGGCGCCGGCACTGTGGATCGTACAGGCGCAGAGCGTCTCCGACGCCCGGCGCAGCGTCGCTGGCGTCGGCGCCAAGGTCGAGCAGGAGCTCGACATCATCCAGGGCGTGTCTGCGTACCTCAACCCCTGGCAGATCGAGCGGCTGCGCGCGCGCGCCGGCGTGCGCCTGTTCGCGGACCGCGCCGTCGCGACGCGCGGCTCGCTGCTTGGCGGAGTGCCGGCGCCCGTCGTCTCCACCACCACCTCCACCACCACCTCGGCGGTCAGTTCGGTCAACAATGCGGTGGCGAGCAGTCCGGTGGGTGCGGTCGTGACCTCCGTGGCCGCGCCGGTCGTCGCGACCGTGACGCCGGTCGTGAGTCCGGTCACCGCTCCCCTCGTCGCGGGCCTGAGCTCGGCTACCGGCACCAAGGACGGCTCGGGCGTCTTGGGTCTGACGCTCACCTATCAGACCGCCTATCCCATACTGGTCGGCGCCGACACGCTGCAGAAGGCCGGCATCACCGGCAGGGGCGTCACGATTGCCGTGCTGGACACCGGCTTGTGGCAGGACGTCCTGCAGAACTACGGCGCGCGCGTGCTCGCGACCCGCGACGTCACCAACGGGGGCACAGGAGGGGTGACCGGCGACCCCTACGGCCACGGCACGCACATCGCTTCGATCGCCGCCGGCGGTGCGCAAAACCTCGGCGCTGGCTATCTGAGCATCGCGCCCCAGGCCAACCTCGTCATCGTTCGCGCCTTCAACGGCACCGGCGCCGGGCGCTATGTGGATGTGATCGCGGGCCTGAACTGGATCGTCGCCAACCGGAGCAAATACAACATCCGGGTGCTGAACCTGTCGTTCGGCGCGCCGCCGCAGTCGTACTACTGGAACGACCCGCTCGCGCGGGCCGTCATGGCGGCGTGGCGCGCCGGCATCGTGGTGGTGACTGCCGCCGGCAATGAGGGACCGGGCGCGATGTCGATCGACGTGCCCGGCAACGTGCCCTACGTGATCACGGTCGGCGCTTTGACCGACAACTACACCCCCTACGACGCCAGCAGTTATCGGCTCGCGTCGTTCTCCTCCACCGGGCCCACCTACGAGGGCTTCGTGAAGCCGGAGATGGTCGCGCCCGGCGGCCACATGGTCGCCTCGATGTCCGGCAGCAGCTACCTGGCCAACATCGATCCCAACTCGATGCTCCCCGCCGAGCAGTTGTTCACGATGTCGGGCACCTCACAGGCGGCGGCGGTGACTTCGGGCGTGGTCGCTCTCATGCTGCAGTCGGATCCGACGCTCACGCCCGACAACGTGAAGTGCCGCCTGCTCGCCTCGGCGCGCCCCGCAGTCACTGCTTCCCGAACGCTCGCCTACAGCGTCTTTCAGCAGGGTGCGGGCTTCATTAACGCCGTCGCGGCGGTCAACAGCTCCGCGACCGGTTGTGCCAACGTGGGGTTGAACATCAGTGCGGATCTGGCGGGCAGCGAGCACTTCGGCGGCCCGGCCAACGAGGACGCCCACGGCAACTACTACGTCATGAACATGTCCGGCTCGCGCTGGGGCGCTCCCCAGTCGGGTGACGGCCTCAGCTGGTCCCAGGGCTTTCCGTGGAACCAGGGGTTCAACTGGAATGAGGGCTACGCCTGGAGCAGCGGCTACACCTGGAGCAAGGGCTACACCTGGAGTACGGGTTACACCTGGAGCAAGGGCTACACCTGGAGCAAGGGCTACACCTGGAGCACCTCGGTTCCCTGGTGGACGAGCTCGAAGCCCGGCACGACTGCCACCTCGCCGTCCTCCATCGTGGACTGGGTGCCGAACCAGTAAGCGGACTGTGACGCAGCTCTCGTAAAGCGCGACTGCAGCGGCGTGCCCTGAAGTCGGTCAACACAACGAGGACCGGCATGATGCATCTTAGGCGCGTGAGCACGAACACGCATGGCGGCATCGGGCACGCGACGCTGATCGCCGCAGCGCTGTACCTGCTCACCGCGTGCGGGGGCGCGTGCGCGGCGGACGCGCCGCTCATTCTCGAGCACCTGACCACATCGGATGGCCTGCCGCAGGGGACGGTATTTGCGACCCTGCAGGACTCGCAGGGCTTCGTGTGGCTCGCGACCGAAGACGGCCTGGTACGCTACGACGGCCATGAGCTGTTTCGCTACGCCTATTCGCGCAGCGCCCGCGGCGGGCTGCCGGGCAACTACATCCAGACCATCGTCGAGGACGCACATCACGATCTGTGGATCGCCCTCAAGGACGGCGGCCTCGCCCGCTGGCAGCGCGCCACGGACAACTTCATCGTCTACCGCCACGATCCTGCCGATCCCGGCTCGCTCGCCAGCGACGCCGTGCACACCGTGCTGGTGGATGCCAGCAATCGTGTCTGGGTCGGAACCTCGAACGCGGGCATCGACCTTCTCGAGCCGGTAACGGGGCGCATCGAGCATTTGCGTCATGATCCTAAGGACCCGAGCTCTCTGATTGATGACCGGATCAACACTCTGGCGCTCGACCGTTTAGGGACGCTGTGGGTCGGCACGGAAGCGGGGCTCGACCGCTGGCAGCCCGAGCACCACGGGTTCCTTCATTTTCGTCACGAGGCCGGAAATCCCCGCTCCTTGAGCGGCCAGAACGTCTCCCGGGTGCTCGAGGATGCAAGTGGCGCCCTGTGGGTCGGCACTTTCGATGCGGGTCTTGATCGGATGGACGGCGCCGGCCGCGTGGTGGAGGTGCTGCGTCACGATCCGGCAAACCCAACTTCGCTCGCCAACGACGACGTGCGGGCCATCCTCGAGGATCAGGCGGGTCATCTGTGGGTCGGAACCGCGGGCGGGCTGGATATGCTGAACCGCGCCGCCGGGCAGTTCAGTCACTACCGCCATGACTCGAGCGATGCCGACTCGCTGCGCGACTCGTTCGTCATGTCGCTGTACCAGGATGGCACCGGGCTGGTGTGGATTGGAACGCGTGCCGGCGGTGTCAGCCGCTGGAATCCGCGCAGCTGGGAGCTCGGCGCCCACCGGCCGGACTGGCTCGGCGACAAGCTGGTGACGGCATTCGCGGATGCGCCCAACAACAAGGTCTGGATCGCCTCGTTGGGAGGCGGGCTCACCTGGTACGACGATGACACAGGCATAACGACCGATATCGACGCCATCACAGGCCGACATAACGCCCTCGGCGACCAGCGTGTGATGTCGCTGCATCAGGATCGCCGCGGCACGCTGTGGATCGGAACCCGCGAGAGCGGGCTGCGCAAGCTCTCCGCCGACGGGCGGCTCGCCGCCATCATGGTGAAGCCGGGCGATCCGCGCAGCTTGAGCGCCGCGGGCATCATGACGATCTTCGAGACGCGCAATGGCGCGATCTGGATCGGCACCCACGGCGGAGGCGCAAACGTGCTCGACCCCGCAAGCGGGCGGATCCGCCAGCTCCCCTACGGCGGCGCCGGCGTGCCCGGCGCGGTGAGCTCCCCGCATGTCACGGCAATCGCGGAAGACTCGCGCGGCAACATCTGGCTGGGGACCGATGGCGGCGGGCTGGACCTCGCGCGCGCGGACGGGACCGTCATCAAGGTGTTCCGCCACGACCCGCGCGACCCGACCACGCTGCCCGCGAACACCGTGTACGCGCTGGCGGTCGATACCCGGGACCGCATCTGGGTGGCCACCGACGGCGGCGGCCTCGCCCTGGTGCAAGGATCCGCCGCGGCGCCGGATGCGATCCGCTTCAAGGTGATCTCGCGCGAGGAGGGATTGTCGAGCGACACGCTGTACGGGGTGGTGGTGGACGCCGGCGGCCGCATCTGGTTGAGCGGGGATGCGGGTCTCACGCGCTACGACCCGGAGAGCGGCACTCTCAAGACCTACCACCGCGAGCAAGGCCTGCAGGGCGAGGAGTTCAACTTCGGCGCCCACCATCGCCTGCGCGACGGGCGGCTGTGCTTCGGCGGGCCCGGCGGATTCAACATCTTCGATCCGTCGCGACTCACCGAGAACCGCCAGCCCCCGCACGTGGCGCTGACGCGGGTCGAGGTTCTGGGAGTGCCGGCGCCGGGCCCCAAGCCCTATTGGCTGCTCGACCGCATCCAGCTCGGCTATCAGGCCAACATCCTGTCACTCGACTTTGGCGCGCTCGACTTCGCATCCCCGAAGCGCAATCGCCTCGCCTACCGCATGAGCGGTCTGACCGATCGCTGGCTCGACCTGGGCGCGCAGCGCCGCATCACGCTCACCAATCTCGAAGCCGGCGATCACCTGCTGGAGGTGCGGGCGGCGAATTCCGATTCGATCTGGAGCGGCACGCCGCTGCGGCTCACCATCCACCGCGATCCGGCCCCGTGGAAATCGTGGTGGGCCTACATCGCCTACGCGCTCGCCGCGCTCGCTCTGCTGGCCTACCGCGTGCATCTGCAGCGGCTCAAATTCCAGCGAGTGGTCAGCGCGCGGCAGCGTCTGGAGTCGGAGGTGCAGCTGCGCACCCGCGAACTCACCGAAAGCAACCGCCAGCTGGCCGAAGCCGTGCAGGCGAAGAGCAATTTCCTCGATCGCATGAGCCACGAGCTGCGCACGCCGATGAACGGCGTGGTCGGCATGACGGAGCTGCTGGCCCGCACCGCGCAGTCATCCACGCAGGCGCGGCTCACTGAGACGATCCGCTCCTCCGCCCGGGTGCTGCTGCAGATCGTCAACGACCTGCTGGACCTCTCGAAGATCAACGCCGGCAAGATCGCGCTCGAGGAGCTGCCCTTCGATCTTGGCCAGGTCCTCGAGGAGTGCACCAGTTTGTTCGCAGGCGCCGCTGAAGCGAAGAGCATCGAGCTGATCGTGTGGCCGCCGGCGCGCGAGCACTGCTCGCTCCTGGGCGATGCGCTGCGCGTGCGGCAGATCCTGATGAATCTGATCGGCAACGCCGTCAAGTTCACCGCTCAGGGCGAGGTGATCGTCAGGGCGGACGTCCATCCCGGCGCCGCAGGTGCCGCGACGCTCGAGATCTCGGTGAGCGACACGGGGATCGGCATGGATGCGGCGACGATCGAGAAGATCTTCGAGCCCTTCATGCAGGCCGACGAGTCGACCACCCGGCGCTTCGGGGGCAGCGGCCTCGGGCTCGCCATCTGCCGCGAACTCGCCGAGCTCATGGGCGGCAGCATCAGCGTCGCAAGCCGGCCGCAGGTCGGCTCGACGTTTCATCTCAAGCTGCAGCTCGCGGCCGGACCGGCGCTGGCAGCTCAGACGCCGGCGCTGCCGCCGCGCCGCGTGCGTATTCTGACCCGGCGCCCTGCGCTCGCCGAATCCCTCGCCCGACACGCCCGCGCGCTCGGTCTTACGGTGCTCACCGACACCGAGGCCCCGCGCGAGGTGAGCGAAGATCTGGTTCTCGCAGACGCGAGCAGTCAGCGCGATTACCTGAAGGCGCACCTCAGCGCCAATGCGGCGCATCCGCAGCTGATCGTCATCGCCACCGCGGCCGAGCTGGATTCACCGGATCTGGCGGGCCTTGATGCGCAGGCCGTGGTTCTGAAACCCGTGCAGCGCGGCGCGCTGTATGAGGCGCTCGCCGCGCTGAGCGGCCGCACGCCAACCGGGGCGGGTGCGCCGGCTGCCGCGCCGGGCGCCGCGGCCTTGGGCGCGCACGTGCTGCTGGTGGAAGACGAGCCGGTGAATGCCGCCGTCGCTCAGGGCTACCTCGCCGCTCTCGGCTGCACCTCGGTCTGGGTCAAGGACGGCGCCGAGGCAGTGGCCCGCAATGCGGCCGAGCGCTTCGACCTGATCCTCATGGACCTGAGCATGCCCGTGATGGACGGCTTCGCGACCGCGGCCCTGATACGCCAGCGCGGTGATGCAGCCGGGCGCGTCTCGATCGTCGCACTCACGGCGCACGATGCGGCCAACTATCGGGACGCGTGCCTCACGGCCGGCATGGACGACATGTTGAGCAAGCCGTACACGCTGCAGGAGTGCGCGCAGACGGTGCGCCGCTGGAGCGCGCGTGGCGCTGCCCAGCGGCAGCGCGGCGCGCGCGCCGATTCGCTCTCGAGCGTGGATCCGTCGGCAGTAGCTGGCCTGCGCCGCCTGCGCGGCGAGGGCCAAGCCGACCTGTACTCGAAGCTCGTTGATCTGTTTCAGGCGGGATCCTCGCAGGCGCTCACCGCACTCGCCGCCGCCCTTGACGCCGCTGACCTCATCGCCGCCGGCGCCGTCTGCCACAAGCTCGCCTCGAGCGCCGCCAATGTCGGCGCCAGCGCCTTCGCACGCGACGTTCGCGCGCTCGAGCGGCTGTGCGCCGCCGGCGAGGCGCGGCACGCCCGGGAGCTGTGCGAGCGGCTCGAGGCGGCGCACCCGGCGCTCATCGAAGAGTTGTCGGCGCTGCGTCTGCGAGCGAGCGCATGAGCGGCACGAGCGCTACGGCGCCGATCGCGATCATCGCCGACGATGAGGATCTCGGCCGCTTGCTGCTCGGCGAAGCCGCAACCGCAAGCGGCCTGGCGTCGCTCGCCTTTGACAACGGCACGCTCGCGCTCGAGGCGGCCTTGTCGCACGACGTCGCGATCGTGCTGCTCGACGTCGACATGCCCGGCATGGACGGTTACTCGGTGTGCCGCCGCCTGCGTGCCGAGTCGCGCTTCGCCAGCGTGCCGATCGTGATGGTTACCGGCCACGAGGATTCGGCCGCGATCAGCCGCGCCTTCGAAGCGGGGGCGACGGACTTCATCTCCAAGCCCGTCAACTGGGCGCTGCTGCCGCGGCGACTCGAGTACATCCTGCGCAATGCCGCCGCTGCCGAGCGCATCGAACGGCTCGCCTACTTCGACCCGCTCACCGGGCTGCCGAACCGACAGTGCTGCATCGAGACGGCGGAGCGGCTGCTGCGCGAGGCGGCACAGCTGCACGAATCGGTCGCGATCATCTATCTGGACCTGAACAGCTTCAAGAGAGTGAACGACAGCTTCGGGCACTCGGTGGGCGATGCGGTGCTGCGCAACGTCGCCGGCAAGCTCGCCGGCACACTCGAGCGCTTCAAGGCCGAACACCCGCACGTGTCGGTGGCGCGCTTCGGCGGGGACGAGTTTGTGATCCTGCTGCGGCACGCGGCGGCGCGCGCGCCCGCCGTGCGCATTGCGCAAGCCTGCGTTGCCGCGTTCAAGCAGCCCATCGCCTACGAGGGCCTGGAGTTCTACTCGGCACCCAGCATCGGACTGGCCGTCTACCCGGACGACGGCAGCGATGTCGCCACGGTGCTCAAGCACGCCGATACCGCGATGTACCAGGCGAAGATCGGCGGCGGGGAGTCTGTCGCCGTTTACACTCCCGCGATGAGCAGCCGGCTGCGCAACTGGCTCGAGCTCGAGGCGCGTCTGCGCCGCGCGGTGGCGGAGGAGCGCCTCAGCCTGGTGTATCAGCCGAAGTTCCGCCTGCACGACAATCAGCTTGCCGGGGTAGAAGCGCTCCTGCGCTGGTGCGACGCCGAGCACGGTGAGATCCCGCCGATGCGCTTCATCGAGATCGCCGAGGACAGCGGCCTCATCCTCGACCTGGGCAGCTGGGTGGTGCGCGCGGTGTGCAGGCAGCTGCGCGACTGGCTGGATCGAGGCTTCACCGTCCCGGTGGCCATCAACGTGTCGGGCAAGGATCTGTTGCACGGCGATCCGGCCCGCGTCGTCGAGACGGAAGCAGCGGCGGCTAACGTTCCCGCTGCGTTGATCGAGATCGAGATCACCGAGTCGCTGCTGGTCAAGGACTCCGCCGCCGCGCGCAGCGCACTCAAGAGGCTGCGCGAGCTCGGCTGCCGGATTGCGCTCGATGATTTCGGCACCGGTTACTCCTCGCTCGCGTACATCACCCGCTTCCCTCCCGACCGCATCAAGATCGACAAGGCGTTCGTGCGCGAAGTGGATCGCTCGCCGAGCGATGCCGCCATCGCCAACGCCATTTTGTCGCTGGCCGCGAGTCTGGGCGTGATCGTGACGGCCGAGGGCATCGAGCGTGCGGGGCAGCTCGAGTGGCTGCGCGCACGCGGCTGCCACGAGGCGCAGGGATTTTTGCTGTCGCGACCGCTGTCGGCGGCGGAACTGGAGCGGCAATTCCTGCTGCCGGCGCAAGGCTGGATAGAGGCGCAGCGGCGCCAGCAGGGTTAAGTGCCTGAGTGCGGGAACGGCTTAACGGCTGTCGAAGTGTGGGGCCGCTTGCGCAGTGTTCAGGCCGGGCCTAGGATTGTTGCCATGCTGAAGACAGTTGTCATAGGCGCGTGCCTCGTCCTGCCGCTCGCGGCGTGCACGACCGCACCCCCGACCCGCGAGCTGGCGAAGATGCCATCGTTCGCGTCCGCGCCGCTGATCGGGTGCGTGCCCGATACGGCGAGCCGCCTTCCGGTCACGCGGGACTGCGGCGGATTCGGGCAGTCGTATACGCGTGAGCAGTTGCAGCGCACCGGAGCCCACGACACCGTTGAGGCGCTGCGGCTGCTCGATCCCTCGCTCATCGTCCGGGGCCGCTGAGGATCAGGGCGAGGGGTTGAGGAGTCGGCGCGGTCGCACCGCGCCGCGTGCGTCGGCCTCGCCGAGGCCGAGGAAAGCGCCCGTCTCATCGTACAACCGCACCCGCTTAGGCGCTGCGCTCGCGTCCAT
>DASWUP010000093.1:0-10348 GCA_036401635.1 Steroidobacteraceae bacterium | reverse complement strand
TGATAGTCCTCGTGCCCCTTGCCGGCGATGAGCACGACGTCATCGGGGCCGGAGCGCTGCAAACCCAGGCGGATGGCGAGCGCCCGGTCATGCTCGACCACCAGCGGCGCGCGCTGCGCCACACCGGCGAGGATGTCCGCCACGATGCGCGCCGGATCCTCGCTGCGCGGATTATCGTCGGTCACGATGATGTCGTCGGCGAGTTCGGCCGCGACCCGGCCCATGAGCGGACGCTTGCCCGCATCACGGTCGCCGCCGCAGCCGAATACCACCCGCAGCTGTCCGCGACAGTGCAGGCGCGCCGCGCGCAGCGCCTTGGCGAGCGCATCGGGGGTATGCGCGTAATCCACAATGGCGAGCGGCGCACGGCCGCGTCCGCCGAACATCTCCATGCGCCCGCTCGCCGCACGGCTCACCGACAGCGCGCGCGCGGCGTCCTGGAGCGGGATGTTCCACGCCAGCAGCACCGCCAGCACCGTGAGGGCGTTGTCGACGTTGAACTCGCCCATCAGGCGCACCGGCAGCGCCACCGCCCCCCAGCTCGACTCCACCTCGATGAGCAACCCCTGCGGATTGGGTGTTACGCGTGCGGCGCGCACGAACTGCACGCTGCTCGGCGGCGCCCCGGCAGCGGCGGCGGCGCGCGTGGTGACGGTGAGGCGCGCGCCCCCAGGCTTAGCCGCCAGGCGCTCCCCGAACGCGTCATCGACATTGATGATGCGGTGCGCGAGCCCCGGCCAGGCGAACAGGCGTGCCTTGGCCGCTCCATACGCCTCCATCGTGCCGTGATAGTCGAAGTGATCACGGGTCAGGTTGGTGAAGGCCGCGGTGTTGAAGCGCACGCCGTTGACCCGCGCCTGGTCGAGCGCATGCGAGGACACCTCCATGCTCACGCATTCGGCACCGAGGGATCGCAGCGCCGCGAGCTGGCGGTGAATGCTCACCGCATCGGAGGTGGTGTGCAGCGTGGGAGTGAGCTGCGCAGGCAGGCCGAATCCCAGGGTGCCGATATAGGCGGCGCTCCGGTGGCAATGCTGCAGCGCCTGCGCCAGCAGCCAGGCGCAGGTCGTCTTGCCGTTGGTTCCGGTAATGCCCGCAACGGTGAGCTGCTGCGAGGGCGCACCAAAGAAGCGGTCGGCGATGACTCCGACGCGCTCGCTGAGCTTCGGGACCGCGGCGACGAACGTGTCGGTCGGGAGCTGCGCAGTGAGCCCGCCGGCATCCCCGTCGCGCTCGTAGAGCACGGCGCGCGCGCCGCGGGCCACGGCCTCGGAGGCGAACTGAAGCCCATGATGCGTCCGGCCCTGGCAGGCAAGAAACAGCGCGCCGGGAGTTGCGGCGCGGCTGTCGAGGGTCACATCACTTACCAACACCTGCGCGGGCACGGCGGCAAAGCCTGCAGTGAGCTCGGCGAGGGAGCGCGTCGCTGCCAAGCCGCCCGTGTGACTCGCGCCGCTCACGGCAGCGCCGCCGTGCGAGTGCCTGCGAGGGCGGGGCTGGCCGGCAGTTCCTCGGGGGCGTTGACAGGCTGGTCGGGTGCCACCGCGAGCAGACGCAACGCGCCGCCGATCACCCTGGAGAACACCGGCGCGGCGACCTGTCCGCCCATGTGCAGCCCGGCGCCGGGTTCGTCGATGACCACCACCGCGGCCAGGCGCGGCTCGCTCGCGGGAGCCACTCCGCCGAACACCGCCATGTAGCGATCGGTCGAGTAGCCCCCGGCGGTGGCTTTCCACGCGGTGCCGGTCTTGCCCGACACCCGATAGCCGGGGATGGCCGCAAGTTTGCCGGTACCTTCCGCGGCCACCACCGACTCGAGCATGCCGACCAATTCGCGGCACATACGCTCATCGAGCGCCCGCTCCCCGAGCGCTGCGCCCTCGACGCGCAGGAACGACACCGGACGGGCGATGCCGAACGCGCCGATGGTTGCGTAGGCGTGCGCCAGCTGCAGCGGGGTGACCGACAGGCCGTAGCCATGTGACATGGTGACGATGCCGATGGGTCGCCACTGTGAGTAGGCAGGCAAGAGGCCCGCCGACTCCCCCGGATAGCCGCTGGTGGTGACCTGGCCGAAACCCAGACGCGTAAGCGTGGTCCAGATCTCTTGCGGCGGCAGCGTGAGGGCGATGTGCGCCATGCCGACGTTCGAGCTCTTGGCAAGCACGGTGGCGATGTCGATCGCGCCGTAGTTGTGCTCGTCCTCGAAAATCTTCACGCCGACTTTGAAGAAGCCCGGCGAGGTGTCGATGACGCTGCGGTTGTCGTATTTGCCCGAGGCGAGCCCGGCGGCCACGAAGAACGGCTTGATGGACGAACCGGGCTCGAAGATGTCGGTGGCCGCGCGGTTGCGATAAGCCACCGCCTCAATCTGGTCGCGGTCGTTGGGGTTGTAGGCGGGCTGGTTCACCATGGCGAGCACCTCGCCGCTGGCGGCATCGAGCACCACCGCGGAGCCGGCGCGGGCGCGCTGGTCGCGGATCGCCGCCTTCAGCTCGCGATATGCGAGGTACTGGATTCGCAGGTCGATCGACAGCACCAGATCACGCCCGGGGCGTGCCGGGCGGATACTCTCGACATTCTGCACGATGCGTCCGTAGCGGTCCTGGATGACACGCTTGGCGCCGTCCTCGCCGGCGAGCCAGTGATCGAAGGCGAGCTCCAGGCCCTCCTGTCCGGCATCGTCGACGTTGGTGAACCCGAGCAGGTGCCCGCTCACCTCGCCCGCGGGGTAGTAGCGGCGGTACTCGCGCGAGGTGTACACGCCCGGGATCCCGAGCGCCTTGATCTGCGCGGCTTCCGCGGGCTCGCGATGGCGCGCGAGGTACAGGAACTCGCGGTCGAGATTGCTGGTGATGCGGCGGGCGAGTTCCTGGCGGTCGAGCTTCAGCGCCGCCGCGAGTCGCGGAATCTGCTCGGTCGCGAGCGCCAGTTCGCTCGGATTCACCCACACCGAATCCACCGGGGTGCTGACGGCGAGCGGCTCGCCGTAGCGGTCGGTGATGGTGCCGCGATGCGCGGCGATGTCGAGCACGCGCGAGAAACGCGCATCGCCCTGCTTGGCGAGAAAACCATGATCGACGAGCTGCAGATTCACCGCGCGCCACGCCAGCGCCAACGCACCGGCGGCCAGGAGCCCGAGCAGCAGGTGCGCCCGCCAGCGGAACGAGCCCGGCGCCTGGTCGCGTGCGCTGCGCGCCTTCATTGCCACCCCACAAGGAAAGCCGTCACCGCAGGAGGAACGGCACCCACGCGGAGCGAGCCATTTGTGATCAAACGCATCAGAAATGCGTTCATCAGACCGTGTACCCTGCGGTCAGGTGTCTGAAGTTCCAGCGCGCGGCGCTTCGGCCGGCGCGAACGAACAAGGTGTGGCGTTGGCCGCACTCCAAGCGGCCTACGCCCAAGCGTGCAGCCGGCTGGTCCGGATCGTGCAGGCGCGTCGCTGTTGGAACCGTGTCGACCTGCACCGCCTCGCCTACACAATGCTGCGCACGCAAACACCGCTCGGTGCGCAAATGTGCTGCAACACCATCTTCTCGGTGTGCAAGGCGTACCGGGCACAACAAGCGCTGGGTCGGATCGGCAAAGATGCACCGGTGCCTGCGCTGCGCTTCGACCGCGCGAGTGTCCACGTCGATAAACGCACCTATACCCTCCGGGGCGACGACGTTTCGCTCTGCACACTCGCGGGGCGCATGATGGTTGCGCTGCGACCGGGAGAACATCAACGCCGGATCCTGGCTTCGGGCTCTGCGAAGGAAGCAGAACTTATCTGCCGCAAGGGACGGTGGTACTTCAAACTCGTCGTCGAAACCGACGATGTGGATCCGCTGGCATCCGGCCCGGCGATGGGCCTCGATGTGGGGGAGATCACTCTCGCCGCCGCCAGCACGGGCAGGGTCTGGGGCGGCGAAGCTCTGCGCCACTGGCGCGATCAATCCCTCGCCCTGCGTCGTCGTCTCCAGTCCAACGGCAGCCAGAGTGCGAAGAAGCTCCGGCAGGTCTCCGGCAAGGAACGGCGACGCGTCAGGGTCGGCAAACGCATCCGCACCCCGTTGCATCGGTGGACGTTTCGGCAGCTGCAGACCTTCGTCGAGTACACGGCGCGTGCCTGTGGTCTCCGGGCGCACGCCGCCGTGAACGCAAGTCGCAACCTTGCCCGGATCGGCAGCGGAGCCCCGCCGCCGAAGGCGGTTGTAAATACGCCTATTGTGGGTTGCTTGGTTCGCCATGCTTCACCATAAGGCCTGGACTTCGGTCGAGGTCATTTACTGCCTGATGATCTCGATCTCTTTCGGGGGCGGCATCGCCATGTGGAGCTTGGCGCTCGCGACGCGCTCGACGAAGGCATGGGTGGACCAGGCACTCTGCTCGAGCTGCAGCTGGCCCCATTCGATTTCCAGGTTGTCGCGGCGCGCGTTCAGAGCCTCGAGCTCGACGAACAACTGCCGTGCGCGATGCTTGCAGTAGATGGAACCGGCCGCCGAGCCGAGTGCCGCCAGCCACAGCAGCGGCATCGCGAGGATGAGCGCGCGGCGGCCGATCATGGCAGTCGCTGCGCCACTCGCAGCAGCGCGCTGCGGGCGCGCGGGTTGCGCTGCAGCTCCGCCGGCGCCGGCCGCCTCTTGCGCCCGATGAGCTGCAGGCGTGGCCGCGCCCCGACGGGCACCACCGGCAGATCCTTGAGGGCCGGGTCGATCTGCGACTCGCGCTGCATGAAGCGCTTGACCGCGCGGTCCTCGAGGGAATGGAAACTGATGACCGCGAGGCGCCCACCGGGCGCGAGCCGATCGAGCGCGCCGCTGAGGCCGCGCTCGAGCTGCCCCAGCTCGTCGTTGATGAACATGCGCAGCGCCTGAAAAGTGCGCGTCGCGGGATGCTTGCCGGGCTCGCGGGTGCGCACCGCGCCTGCGACCAGGGCGGCGAGCTCGCCGGTTCCGTTGAGCGCGCGCTCGCGGCGTGCCCGAACGATGGCCTGCGCCACGCGACGCGCGAAGCGCTCCTCTCCGAACGTGGCGATCACCTGGCGTATCTCGTCGAGGCCCGCGCGAGCGATCCACGCAGAAACGGGTTCGCCCCGCGTCGGGTCCATGCGCATGTCGAGCGGGCCGTCGGCTCGGAAGCTGAAACCGCGCTGCGGATCGTCGAGCTGCGGTGAGGACACGCCGAGGTCGAAGAGCACGCCGCGGCAAGCACGATCGTGAGCGTGCGCCGGCACGAGCGTGCCGAGCTCGGCAAACGACGCGTGCACGAGCGTAAGCCGCACTTCGTCGGCAAAGCGCTGCCGACCGGACGCGATGGCCTGCGGATCCCGATCGAGTGCGAGCACGCGGCCTTCTCGACCCAGGGCCTGGAGTAATAGTGCCGTATGGCCGCCACGCCCGAACGTCGCATCGACATAGTAACCGCCTGCTTCCAGGGCCAGTCCCGCGAGCGCCTCAGCGGCGAGCACCGGTGTGTGCTCATCCAATTGCGAAGCGGAACGGCCCCGCCCCCATGAGTGCGCTTGCCACGGGCTACGCCCAACCAGCCTTGTCGAAAACCCCTACAGCGACAGTGACTCGAGCTCGGAGGGCAGATCGGTCGGGGCCTCGCTGTTCAGCCACAGGTCGCGCCGCTCGCTCCAGCGCGCCTCGTCCCACAGCTCGAATCGATTGCCCTGACCTATCAGCATTCCGTACCGCCCGAGCTTCGCGAACTCGCGCAGCTCAGGCGGCAGCAGGATCCTGCCGTGCCCGTCGAGAGGCAGATCGGTCGCGTGGCCCACCATCAGCCGCTGCAGCCGGCGCGCGGTCGCGTTCAGGCTCGGCAGGCTCATCAGCTTGCGTTCGATCTGTTCCCACTCGGGCAGGGGATAAATGAGCAGGCACTGGTCCTTGTCGACGGTGACGACTAATTTCCCCTGGGCGAGTTCGGCGATCTGCGCCCGGTAGCGGTTGGGCATGACCATCCGCCCCTTGTCGTCCAAGGTGATCTTTGTTGCACCGCGAAACACGACCTGTAGGGCGAGGTCTCGCCCATTTACCCCCACTTTCTCCCACAGAGCGCCACTATGGAAGCGGGGGCGAGCTATGTCAATTCAAAATAATGTGAAATTCGTCGCACTCACAACGACTTATGTGGAAAACCACAGTGCCTCGAGGCCTTCGGGCGCATTCATGCGGCTTCAAACGCATGCTGCAGCCATTCGATGCGGGGCGCGGCGCCGTTCGGATCCGATACCACGATGACGTCGAATCGCACCGCCAGAGACGCGAGGTCGGCGCGCTGCTGCAGCAGCGCTTCGGCCGCGCGCGTGATGCGTCGTTGTTTGCGCCGGTCGACGCTCGCCGCAGCGCCGCCATACGCCCCGCTCCCCCGGGTACGCACCTCGGCAACCACCAGCACGCCGGCGCGCCGCGCGATGATGTCGAGCTCACCGAGCCGGCGCAGGTAGTTGCGTTGCAGGATGTCAAAGCCCTGGGCGCGCAGAAAATCGGCGGCCAGCTCTTCGGCGCGTCGTCCGCTCTGCTGTCGGCTGGTGAGCATTCGTGCCTGGGCCAGATGTCAGGCGTTGGTTGTCAGGTGTTATATGTTATATAAAATTACGGCGTCATCTCTGGCAACAACCGCAGCTCGCCGTTATGCAACTGTGCCCAGCCCATCTCGCGGCGCACGCGCCGCTCGGCATCGACACTCAGGCGGCCGGTCAGGCCGTCGAGGCTGATGTTGCCGACGACGCCTTTATGGCGCAGCGCCTGCGCCAGGCGGTACGCATCGAAGCCGAATGCGAACAGCCGGCCGCGGTGCGGGCCGCCGCTCGGCCACGCTTCGCGAGTGGCGCTGCGCACGGCATCCGCCAGATCCCCGCCCAGCATCCACGGCATGTCGGGAAACATCAGACCCTCGAGATCCTCGTTGGCGCGCAGGTCCGGTTCGAAGGCATCGGAGGTCGCGTAGGTGGGGAGGTCACCGGCGTAGTGAAAGCGCAGCTGCGGCCGCAGCAGGCGTTCGGTGTTGGCCGGTGCCGGGGCGAAGATGAACTCGATGTCGCCGCGACGCCGCGGCTCGAACTGCAGCTTGCTGCCGAGTATGGACTCCAGGCGCCGGTGGCGAGCCATGCTGTCGCTGATGCGCAGCACCTCGGTGATCGAGGCGGAGTAGTCGGTACGCGCCGCATCGATGACTGCGGTGCCCATGAGCTCGCCCCCGCTGCCCTGCAGCTCCTGTTTGAAAGCCGCCAGCACCCGATCGCCCCACTCGCCCGCGGGCACCAGTGCCACTCCGCGGCGGTGATGATCTTGCAGTATGCGCCGCGCCGCGAGGCGCGCCTCGTCCTCGGGCGACAGTGCGTACTGATAGAACTGCGCAGGCGCCGGCCGTTCCGCGGGCAGGAAATTCAGCGCCAGCAGCGGCGCATGGGGCGCGGAAAACTCGGCCGCGGCGATCACTTCTTCGCGCGTCAGCGGACCGACAATGAAGTCAGCGCCCTGTTTGGTCGAGCGCGCCAGCGCGTCCGGCACGCTCTGCGTGCCGGTGTCGTAGACGCGCACCCGCGGTCGCTCAGCCGCCGGGGCCTGGTAATACGCCGTCATGAATCCATCGCGCACGCTGATGGCGGCACCGGCCGCGCGACCGGTGATCGGCAGCAGCAGCGCGATGTGCGGCCCCGTCTCCTCCGTCGGCCCCGGCACCGTGAGCCCGGGTACGGGGCCGGAGGTCGCGAGCGCCGCGCGTGCCCGCAGTTCGCGATAGCGTGCCGCCTGCGGCCCGCCGGGCGGCTCAGGGATCGCGGCGAGCTGCTGCGACGCCTCCTTGGCCTGGCCGCGCTCGAGCGCGAGCTCCGCGTTGGAGAGCGCACGCTCGGTGTTCTGCTCCGCGGAGAGGGTGCCTTCGGGCATCGCCAGCACGCGTGCCGCGTCCTCGGCATCGTGGGCCGCCAGATAGCCGCGCGCGGCGCGCAACAGCAAGGCGTTGCGCGCCGCACCGCTGTTCTGGGCCGCCAGCTCCTCGTAAACGTGCGCCGCCCCCGCTGCATCGCCCGCGCGCTCGAGCGCCTCGGCGCGGTCGACGGATGGCGGCAGCCCCGCGCGCTCAGTGAGACTCGGACACCCGCCAAGCGCCAGCACGCCGGCTGTAACGAGCACCAAACGAGTGATCCAGCGTGCGAGCATCGGTTGAAGGGCCTCTCGTTGGCGGGCAGGATGCGGGGCGGCCGCAGATCTAAGCGGCTTGAGGCGGAGATTATAGTGGCCAAGGTGCACGGGCTGCTGCAAGTCATCGCGACGCCGATCGGCAACCTCGCCGACCTGAGCGCGCGTGCGCGCGAGGCGCTGAGCGCTGCGGACGTGATCGCCGCCGAGGACACGCGCCACACGCTCGCGCTTCTCAAGGCCATCGGCATCGCCAAGCCCCTGGTGTCGCTGCACGAGCACAACGAGTCGCGGCGCGTGCCCGAGCTTCTCGCGCAACTTGCGGCGGGCGCGACGATCGCGCTGGTGAGCGATGCCGGCACGCCGCTGCTGTCCGATCCGGGATTGGAACTGGTGCAGCGCGCCGCGCAAGCGGGCTTTGAGGTTCACGCCATTCCCGGGCCGTCGGCGATCACCACCGCGCTCGCGGTCGCGGGACTGCCGACGGAGCGCTTCTGCTTCGAGGGCTTCCTGCCGGCGCGCGAGCGCGAGCGGCGCGCGGCGCTCTCCTCGCTGGCGCACGAGCCGCGCACGCTGGTGTTCTTCGAAGCGCCGCACCGGATCCTTAGGACGCTCGCCGATATGGCGGCGGAATTCGGCGCCGAGCGCCCGGCGGTCGTGGCGCGCGAGCTCACCAAGGCGCACGAGACCATCTATCGCGGCACGCTGCGCGAGCTCCTGGCACGCGCGCAGGCGGAAGAGAATTTCCAGCGCGGCGAGATCACGGTCGTGGTGCACGGCGCCGCAGCGGCCGCGAGCAGCGTCGATGAGCAGTTGTTACGCCGCACGGTGGCACTGCTGGCACAGGAGCTGCCGCCCGGCAGAGTCGCGGCGATCGCCGCGCAGCTGACCGGCGCCAGCCGCGCCGCGGCATACGCCTTGGCAACGCGCGGCGCATCCGCATCGGCCGGCAGCCGCACAGCATCCGACGATGAGGAAATGCCCTAGTCTGGAGCTTGCAGACAGGATTTGACTTCGGCGCGCGCGCCCGTATCGTGCGCAGCGAGAGTCGGCCGGGCAGTCGCTGCCTTTGCCAGCGATGGCGAAGGTGGAGGAAAGTCCGGGCTCCGGCGGATCAGGTGCCAGGTAACGCCTGGGGGGCGCGAGCCCACGGAAAGTGCAACAGAGAGCAGACCGCCCAAGTCCCTCACGGGACCGGCAAGGGTGAAACGGTGCGGTAAGAGCGCACCGCGTCGGTGGCAACACGCGACGGCACGGTAAACCCCACCTGGAGCAAGGCCAAATAGGGAAGCCGCTTCCGCCCCTTCGGCGGGCGCAGCGCTGATCCGCGCGCGCTTCCGGGTAGGCCGCTAGAGGTCCACGGTGACGGGGACCCCAGAGGAATGATTGCCCTCGACAGAACCCGGCTTACAGGCCGACTCTTTCCTACGCACTGACGCGCGGGATCTACGAGGTTCGCGACGAACGCGAACCTCGTACATGCGGCGGGCGAAGCGCCGGGAGTAAGAAAATAGACGCTGTGCGCTTCAGCTACTTGACCACTTTCAGCTGCGGGCGGCGTGCACCCCCTTCTTCCGCCTGCGTCGGCCGCGGCGGCGGTTCCGGACCCAGGTCCTGCTCGGAAAACACCATACCCTCGCCGGTCTCGCGCGCGTAGATGCCAAGCACGGCGCTCACCGGAAACCTGACGTGGTGAATCACGCCCGCGAAGCGCGCGTCGAACTCGATATTTTCGTTGCCGAGGCGCAGGCGCTGGGTGGCGCCCTCGCTCAGGTTCAGCACGATCTTGCCCTCCTTGACGTAGGCGCGCGGTACTTCGGCATCCGCGTTGCCGGCATCAACGATGACGTGCGGGGTGTTGCCGCACTCGGAGATCCACTCATGCATGGCGCGCAGCAGGTAAGGCCGCTTGGGTAACACCTTGCTCATGGCCGCAGGCGCATCTCCTGCTCGCGCTCCGAAAGGCTGTCGCGAAACGCCGCCCGCGCAAACACCAGCTGCGCGTACTGGTCGAGCGCCTGCGCCTGCGGCGGCAGGTCGATTTCGTAGTGCGGCAGCCGCCACAATATCGGTGCGATGGTCGCATCGACCAGTGAGAACTCGTCCGAGAGGAAGTACGGCTTGACCTTGAACAGCTCGGTGCTCTGCAGGATGGTATCGCGCAGGATCTTCTTGAGTCGCACGGTCTGCTTCTTGTCCGGCTCCTGCTCGAT
>DASWUP010000092.1:0-3906 GCA_036401635.1 Steroidobacteraceae bacterium | reverse complement strand
ATGATGCGCGGCGCGAACGGGGACATCTCGTCCGGTCCGTCGATCGCCTCGGCCATCACCTCGAGGATGGTCAGGCGCGCGTCGCGGGCCTGGGTGAGCGCCTGGCCGAGGACCGACGCCGGGATGCCGTCCAGCTTGGTGTCCAGCTGCAGCGCGGTGACGAAGTCCTTGGTGCCGGCGACCTTGAAGTCCATGTCGCCGAGGTGATCCTCATCGCCGAGGATGTCGGTGAGCACCTGATAGCGGCTGCCTTCGAGCACCAGGCCCATAGCGACGCCCGCCACGGGGGCCTTGATCGGCACGCCCGCGTCCATGAGCGACAGCGAGGTGCCGCACACGCTCGCCATGGAACTCGAACCATTGGACTCGAGGATCTCCGACACCACGCGGATGACGTAGGGGAAAGCGGCCATGTCGGGCATCACTGCGCTCACCCCGCGGCGTGCGAGATTGCCGTGACCGATTTCGCGTCGTTTGGGCGAAACCATCATGCCGGTCTCGCCCACCGAGAAGGGCGGGAAATTGTAGTGCAGCATGAAGGGCTCGCGACGCTCCCCCTCCAGCGCATCGATGATCTGCGCATCGCGCGTGGTGCCGAGCGTGGTCACGACCAGCGCCTGGGTCTCCCCGCGCGTGAACAGCGCGGAGCCGTGGGTGCGCTTCAGCACGCCGACCTTCACCGTGATCGGGCGAACCGTCTTGGTGTCGCGGCCGTCGATACGCGGCTCACCGTTGAGGATTCGCTGGCGCACGATGTTGCTTTCGAGCTTGAACAGCACGCTCTCAACCGCTTCCTTGGTCCACTTCGGCTGCTCACCGCCGGTGAGCGTCGCGAGGGTCTGCGTCTTGATCTCACTCAGGCGCGTGTGGCGCTGCTGCTTCTCGGTGATGGTATAGGCCTGGGCGAGCGCCGCCTGAGCGTGCAGGCTCACGGTGCTGGTCAGCTCGGCATTATCCGCCGACGGCTGCCAGTCCCAGCGCGGCTTGCCGACCTCGCTGGCCAGCTCCTTGATGGCGCGGATGGCAACTTGCATCTGCTCGTGCCCGAACACCACCGAACCGAGCATGACTTCCTCGGAGAGTCCCTTGGCCTCCGACTCCACCATCAGCACGGCGTGCTCGGTGCCCGCCACCACCAGGTGCAGCTGCGACTGGGCGAGATCCTTGGCGGTCGGATTGAGTAGGTACTTGCCGTCCTTCCAGCCGACGCGCGCCGCGCCGATGGGACCACTGAAAGGAATGCCGGAGATCGCCAGCGCCGCCGAGGCGCCCAGCAGTGCGGGGATGTCCGCATCGATGTCCGGGTCCATCGACAACACGGTGGCCACGACCTGCACGTCGTTGAGAAAGCCGTCGGGGAACAGCGGCCGGATCGGCCGATCGATCAGCCGTGAGATGAGGGTCTCTTTCTCCGTCGGCCGGCCCTCGCGCTTGAAGAATCCGCCCGGAATGCGTCCCGCGGCGTAGGTCTTCTCGATGTAGTTGACGGTCAGGGGAAAGAAATCGCGGCCCGCGGCCGGGGTCGTTCGCGCGACCGCGGTAACCAGTACCACCGTGTCGCCCATGGAGACGCGCACCGCGCCGTCGGCCTGGCGGGCCATCTCACCTGTTTCAATAGTTACCGTATGCGGGCCATAAGGAAACGACTTGCTGACGACGCTCAAGGCTCAATTCCTCGAAAAGTAGAAGGTCCAGGCAAAAACACAAAGGCCGCGCGTGGTTGACGGCGGCCCTTGGGTTTTCAGCGGCGAAGCCCCAGTCGCTCGACGAGCTCCTGGTACTTCTGGGGTTGCGTGGCTCTGAGGTAATCGAGGAGCTTGCGGCGCTGGTTCACCATCTTGACGAGCCCGCGCCGCGAGGAGTGATCGCGTTTGTGGGCGGTGAAGTGCTCGCCGAGGCCGTTGATGCGCTCGGAGAGCAGCGCGACCTGTACTTCCGGAGAGCCGGTGTCGGCCGGTCCGCGGCGGAACTGCGCGAGGATCCCGCCCTTTTTCTCGCTGGTTAAAGCCATTGCGCGATAGTCCTAACTACTTGTCTTAAGAGCCCTTTTGATAAGCGCGGGATTGTACCCGGCCGCACGGTCTCGCTACAAGCCTTCGGCCCGTGCGACGTACATCGAAGACGCGGCGCATTCCCGGTCGGTAGGATCGCAGGCGGTTCCCACGGCTCCTTTAAGGTGACGGGCCTGCTCATGAGCGCCGATGAATTGATCGAAGGGCTGCCCGATCTCGTCGTGCTGGTACGACGAGATGGCCTCATCCTGGAGTGTGGCGGCGGGCATGGTGTACCGCACCTGCTCCCATCCGGAGATTGCGCCGGTAAGCGCCTCGAGGCCGTCTGGCCAGACTCCGTTGCCGGGCTCCTAAAGCAGCTCACACGCCGGGCGCTCACCGCGCGTACCACGGCGGAAGCGCGCTTTGACGAGGACGGCCGCACCTATGAGGCGCGCGCCAGCGCCCAGGGACCTGAGCGCGCCATGTGCGTCATTCGCCTCGCTGCAGCGGCTTTGCGCAGCGGCGAGGCGCTGGACAGCACCGATGAGCGCCCCCGGCCGCAGCTCGACCGTCGTGGCTTCCTGCAGCGTTGCAAAGAATCGCTGTCGCTCGCCGCGCTGCGTGAGAAGCCCCTCGCCATCGCCGTCATCCAGGTCGATGGCATCGCCGATATCGCGCAGATCATCGCCACCAAAATCTCCGAACAGATCATGAGCGCAGCGATCCTGCGCCTGCCGGCGCACTCCGGCGACTCGGACGGCGGGAGACCCTGGTGGTACCTGGGTCAGTTGAGCGACAGTCTGCTCGCCCTGGTACTGGAGAGCTCGGATCGTGAGGCGATCAGTGCCTGCGTCGCGAGCCTGTGCGCCAGCTTGCGCGAGCCGGTGGCCGCAGGGGGCGCCGAGTTCCACCTGACACCCTACGCGGGCGTTGCCATCCTCGGCCAGGATGCCACCTCTCCCAGGCTCCTCCTGGATCACGCGCGCGCCGCGGCCACGCAAGCGCGGCGCTGCACATCCTCCGAGGTCTGCTTCTTCACCGACACCATGCGCCTGACGTCGCTCGCGCGGCTCGACATCGCCCGCGAAATGCGCGACGCCATTGAGAACCGCGACATCCGCCTGCGCTACCTCGGCCGTCACGAGCTTGACAGCGGCCGTCTCATCACCTGGGTCGGGTACCTGCGCTGGGTGCACCCGCTGCGCGGGGAGATTCGCCCCGTGGAATTCCTGCGGGTCGCAGAAACGACCGGCCTTGCGACGCTCCTGTCGCGCACGGTCCTCGGCTGCCTCAGGGACGATTTCCCCGCGCTCACCGCGGCCGCGCACGCGGACGTGCGCGTGTCATTCGGCGCCCTGCGACATCACGTGCTGGACGAGGATTTTGTGGCCGACATCGGCCGCTTTCTGGCGCAAGGCGCGCTACCCGCCGAGCGGCTGGAGCTGCGCATCGCCGAGCGCGCGCTGATTGCGCGCGACGCGGCCGATCTGCATGGCATCGCACAACTCGGCGTGCGGCTGGTGGTCGACGAAGTGGCGCGCGGCATGGGCTCGCTCGACCTGCTGGCACGTGCGCCGCTGTGGGGACTGCAGCTCGATCGCGCCTGGGTGACCGGACTGCGCAACGACGCGGTGGCGGCCAAGGTATGTCGTGCCGGTATCAGCATGGCTCAAGCGCTTGGTCTCACGCCGCTGGCAACCGGCGTCGACAATCTCGAGCAGCGCGACGCGCTCATTGCGCTTGGCTGCCGCCACGGCAGCGGCGACCTGTTCCGGGATGCCGCGGCTGATATAACCACAGCAGCGCCGCGCACAGCGACCCGAGCTTAAGGCGCGCACCGCCCGACCCGCGCCGCCTCACGGGCGATTTGACAGGGGCGTTATGCGACACGCATCACGCGCCGGGCGCGCTG
>DASWUP010000091.1:0-7250 GCA_036401635.1 Steroidobacteraceae bacterium | reverse complement strand
TACCAGGAAATTCCGCCGCCCACCCGCAGCACCAGGCCCAGGTGGATCGCGACCAGCCACCAGCCCAGGCCGGTCCTCGTCGGGTCCGGCCGCAGCGAGCTCCACAGGTGCGCGACGCGCTCGAGCATCGCCGTCAGCGCCGCCGGTAACCGGTACGCTCGACCAGGGTCTTGACCACGAGCGTCAGGGCCGCGAGCAGGGTGAGGAGCGAGGCGACGGCGAACGCGCCCACGAAGTTATATTCGTTGTAGAGAATCTCGATGTGCAGCGGCATGGTGTTGGTCAGTCCGCGGATGTGTCCGGACACCACCGACACCGCGCCGAACTCGCCCATGGCGCGCGCGTTGCACAGTACTACTCCGTACACCAGACCCCAGCGGATCTTCGGCAGCGTGACGCGAAAGAAAGTCATCAAGCCACCGGCTCCGAGCGTGATGGCGGCTTCTTCCTCGTCGTTGCCGAGCTGCTGCATCAGCGGGATCAGCTCGCGTGCCACGTAGGGAAACGTCACGAACATGGTGGCCAGCACGATGCCCGGCAGCACGAAGATGATGCTCAGGTCGTGCTCCTGCAGCCACACGCCAAACCAGCCGTGCAGGCCGAACAGCAGCACGAAGACCATGCCCGCGATCACCGGCGAGATCGCCAGCGGCAGATCGATGAGCGTGATGAGAATGCTCTTGCCGCGGAACTCGAACTTGGCGATCGCCCACGCCGCGGCGAGTCCGAACAGCGTGTTGATCGGCACTACCACCAGCGCGGTGGTGAGGGTCAGACGAATCGCAGCCGCGGTATCCGGGTCGGCGAAGCTGCGCAGATAGGCCTGTACCCCGTTGGCGAACGCCATCGCAAACACGGTTGCGAGCGGCGCGAGCAGTACCGCCGCGAGGAACGTCAGCGACACCGCGATGAACAGCCAGCGCACGATGGCGTGCAGCCAGGTGTGCTGTCCGGGTCGCGTCGCATCGCCCCTGAGCGCATCCGAGGGCAGTGCCGCGGCCATCAGCGGGCCGCCCTGACGTGCCGGCGGCGGCCCCAGGTCTGCAACAGGTTGATGGCGAGCAGCACGACGAACGAGATGCCGAGCATTACGACACCTAAAGCCGCGGCGCCCTGGTAGTCGAACTCCTCGAGATGGATGACGATGAGGAGTGGGGTGATCTCGGTCTTCATCGGCAGGTTGCCGGCGATGAAGATAACCGAGCCGTACTCCCCGACCGCACGTGCGAACGACAGCGTGAAGCCGGTAAGGAGCGCCGGCAGCACCGTCGGCAGGATGATGCGGCGGAACACGTAGAAGCGGCCCGCGCCGAGGGTCTCCGCCGCCTCCTCGAGAGCGCGCTGCACCTCCAGCAGCGCCGGCTGCACCGCGCGCACCGCGAACGGCATGCTGATCAGTGTCAGGGCGAGCGTCACGCCCAGCCAGGTGTAGGCGACTTTCACGCCCAAAGGCTCCAGGTACCGGCCGATCCAGCCGTTCTGCGCAAACACCGTGGTGAGCGCAATACCGGAGACCGCAGTGGGCAGTGCGAAGGGCATATCGATGAGCGCGTCGATGATTTTTCTGCCCGGAAACTCATAGCGCACCAGGGTCCAGGCGATGATGAAGCCGAACACGAGATTGATGGATGCGGCCAGGAAGGAGGCGCCGAAGGACAGGCGGTACGAGCCGAGCGCCCGCGGGCTCAGTACGACGTTCACGAAGTCGCTCCAGTGCATGGAGGCCGCGGCGAACACCAGCGCGGCAAGCGGCAGCAGCACGATGGCACTCAGGAAAAACGTCGTGAAGCCGAGGGTCAGCCCAAAACCCGGCAGGACGCTCGGTTGCCGGAAGCTCATGGAGACTCGCGGTGCACGATCAGCACCGGCCACTGCCCGCCGTCGAGCAGTCCGCGGAAGCGCTCCGCGAAGCTCGTGAGATCCGCGACACCCACAATCAGCATCTGTCCGGGCGCTTCCGCCAGCCGCCGCGCCAGCTCCTGTGCGACATCGCCAAAGCGCAGCTCGGTGCGCATCTCCAGGCCGTGCGCCAGCTGCGCTTCCGAGCGCGCATCGAGCAGTTCGCGCATGCCGTGCGGGTGACGCGCGCCGGCGCTCTGCTCGGGAAAGATGCCCACGTAAACGGCTTCCGCGGGGACGTGGCGCAGCACGCTCGCCGATACGGCGAGGGTGGCGCTGCGCGATGCTTCACCCATCCAGTGAATCAGCACGCGCTGCGGCACGGCCGCCTGTTGCGGCAGCACCAGCAGGTCCTTCGCGCCGCGCCGCAACAGCCACTCGGCACGATGCGCGCAGTCCGTCTGCGAGGCGATCGCGGTAGTGCCCACGAACGGGTCGTCGGCGGCGCACGCCGCGTCCGGCACGCCCAGCTGCGGCTCCGCGCGCAGCGCGATGCGCGTCTTCATGCGCACGGCGAGCTCCGCGAGCAACGGCTGGCGGCTCAAGGCTTCGCTGAGCGCGGCGCTCGCGGCACAGGCGGTGAAGCTCGACAGCGGTGTGGGCAGAATGTGCACGCGGCGCACACCGATGGCGACGCTCTGCCCGGGGCGGACCTCGAAGTCGCGCTGTTCGGGCTGCGTGCGCGTCACCTGCAGGCACGCGCCGGCATCGCCGTCGGCATGGGCGAGGAGCGGGGCCTGCGCGCCATCCTCGAGGCGCACGCGCAGGCTCTCGAGCGCGCCGCTGAACACGACCTCATCCACGACGCCGCTTGCGAGGTAACCGGCCTTAAGCGCATCACGCGACGCGGCAACCTCTACCTCCTCCGGGCGCACCACCGCAACCACTTCGTTCTCGTGTACCCCGGGCGAGTGCTCGGGCGCGGCCACCGTGTTGGCACCGATCTGAATGCCATCGGGCGTGCGCCGCGCCAGTATCAGGTTGGCGGCGCCGAGAAAGGTGGCGACGAAACGCGTGGCCGGGCGCGAGTACAGATCGTGCGGTGCACCCATCTCCAGCAGCCGCCCGAGATTCATGATCCCGATGCGATCGGCCATCGCGAAGGCCTCCTCCTGGTCGTGGGTCACGAGCACGGTCGTGATCCCGAGCTCGCGCTGCACCTGGCGGATGGTGCGGCGCAGTTCCTCGCGGATCTTCAGGTCCAGGGCTCCGAAGGGCTCATCGAGCAGCAGCACTTCGGGCTTGTGCGCCAGCGCGCGCGCCACCGCGACACGCTGCTGTTGGCCGCCGGAGAGTTGCGCCGGCAGCCGCTCATCCAGACCATCGAGCGCGACCAGGCGCAGCAGCTCCTGACGGCGCTGTCGGCGCGCACGGCCGCGCATATGCCGCACGCGCAGCGCGAACTCGATGTTCTCCGCCACCGTCATGTGGCCGAACAGCGCGTAGTTCTGGAATACCAGTCCTACCCCGCGCTTGCGGGCGGCGACGTGCGTGACGTCGCGGCCGTGCAGCGCGATGCGGCCATGGTCGACCCCGGATAGCCCGGCGATAGCGCGCAGCAGGGTGCTCTTGCCGCTGCCGCTGGGGCCGAGCAGCACGAAAAATTCCCCGTCACCGATGTCGAGCGAGACGTCGTTGACCACCGGTACGCCGGCGTACTGCTTGGTGACCTGGTCTAAAGTGATGGACATTCCGGCGATGCTACCGGGGCTGCGGCCGGGGCGTCAGTTTCCACCCGCTAACGCCCAGGTGACAAACAGGTTATAGCGGCGCGCTCACCACGGGGCGCTGGCGAGCTCGCGCTTGTAGCGCTGCAGCTCCTGGTGCACGCGCCGCCAGTACGGGCCGGGCTTACCCGTGCCGACGGCGTGGCCGTCGAGCGAGGTCACCGGCTGCACCTCGCGGGTGGCGGAAGAGATCCACACTTCGTCCGCGGCGCGCAGCTGCGCTTCGCTGATCGGCACCACCCGGCAGTGCAGGGCGACGCGGGCCACCAGCTCTTCCACCACGCCGCGCGTGGTGCCCGGCAGGATGCGGCGCGAGTGCGGCGGCATGAGCAGCTCCCCGCCAAGCACCACGTGCACCGCGGACGCGGAAGCTTCGGTCAGCTCGCCGTCGCGCAACAGGATGGTCTCCGCGGCCGCGGCATCCACGGACACCTGGCGCAGCAGCACGTTCGCCAGCAGCGCGGTGGACTTGATGTCGCAGCGCGCCCAACGGGTGTCGGTCGCGGTCACGCACGCGACGCCCCGTTCGAGGATGTCGGCGCCCGTCACCGGCAGCGGCGCGCAGAAGGCGAACACGGTGCGTGGGATATGCGGCAGGGGTGCGTGCGTGCGGCCCGGCTGCGCGCCGCGCGTCACCTGCCAGTACACGTACTGATCGCCCCCGCCGTTGCGCTCGATCAGCGTGCCGAGGATCGCGCGCCATTCCTCGCGCCTATGCGGATCCGCCATGCTGATGCCGGCGAGGCTGCGCGTGAGCCGCTCGGCGTGGGCGGCGAAGCGGAACGGGCGTCCGCTGTACACCGGCATGACCTCGTAGACCGCGTCGGCATACAGGAAGCCGCGATCGAGCGGGGAGATGCGCGCCTCGGCGAGCGGCAGGTAAGCGCCGTTCAGGTAGCACAGGGGCAGGGGCTCGGCCATGCTTAATGGAACCACAGTGCGACGCTGTCCGCGGCGCGCGTCCACAGGCCGCCCTGTGGCACCGGCGCGAACGGCGTGAGCGGGGCGCGCGCGATCACCTCGCCGGTGGCATCCGCCACCGTGAGCTCGCCCACCGGCTTGCCGGCTGCCAGCGGCGCGATCAGCGGTTCGCCGCTGAGGTGCGCACTGGTGCGCACAGCGGCTCCCTGCCCGCGGCCCACGGTCGCGTAGACATCGTACGGCACGCCCACGGAGGCAAACTCGCCCGCCGACTTGTACACCCGTGGTTTCAGCACCGTCTCGCGCGCCGCCTTGACGCGGATGGTCTCGAAAAAAGTGTAGCCGTAGTTCAGCAGTGCCGCGCTCGCATCCTCGCGCGCTTTGACGCTCGGGGCGCCCATGACCACCGACACCAGCCGCATGCCGTTGCGATTGGCGGAGGTCGCCAGGCAGTAGCCGGCGCTGTCGGTGTGTCCGGTCTTCAGACCGTCGACCGATGGGTCCTTGCCGAGCAGGCCATTGCGGTTGCCCTGGCGGATGTTGTTCCACATGAATTCGGGCAGGCTGAACAGCGGGTAGAACTGCGGAAACTCGCGGATCAGGGCGCTGGCGAGCGTCGCCGTGTCGTGCGCCGTGGTGTAGTGCCTGGGGGAGGGCAGGCCGTCGCTGTTCTCGAAGTTGCTCGATTTCATGCCGAGGCGCCGCGCGTACTCGTTCATCATCTGGGCGAAGGCCGGTTCGGTGCCGCCGACGCGCTCAGCGAGCGCGATGGTGGCATCGTTGCCTGACTGCACGATCATGCCCTTGACGAGAATGTCCACCGGGATCCGCGTGCCGACCTGCACGAAAGTGCGCGACCCTTCCGCACGCCAGGCGTGCTCGCTGATGGTGACCATGTCGGTGAGCTTCAGCCGCCCTTCCGCGAGTGCCTGGAAGACCACGTACGCAGTCATGAGCTTGGTGAGACTGGCGGGTTCGGCGCGCTCGTCGGCGTGCTGCTGCGCCAGCACCCGGCCGCTGAAATGATCCACCAGCAGATAAGAGCGCGCATTGACTTCGGGGGGCTTCGGTATCGGGGCCGCGGCGTGCGCGGGCAGGGGCGCGGCCGCGGGCGCTAGTGCTACCAAGGCGAGCGCGGCGGTGAACAATGAGCGAACCACTGGTGCGGATTCCTTGTGACTTGCGGCCAACAAAAGATCTTAACCCAAGCGCGACACACCAACCGCGCGCTTCAGTCGACTGCCAGCCGGGCGTCGCGGATCCCGAGCGCTGCGAGCCGGGCGGCGAGCTGATCGAATTCCGCGACGCTGCCGACCGGCCCCAGGCGTACGCGGTACAGGCGTGATTTGCCCTCCAGTGGCGACACCAGGTTGGCGCTGGCGAGTCCCGCGGCGTGCAGCCGCTCGAGCAAGCGCTGCGCGTTGTGCGCATCGGCGAACGCGCCCGCCTGCACATACAGGGAGGGCGGCGGTGACTGCGCAGTGCGTGTCAGCTCATCGGGCGCGCCCGGGGTCAGCGCGCGCACCTCCACGAGCGTGGTCCCCTCGCGGAGCATGTCGAGCCTGGCCGCCGCCGTGTAGGAGAGATCGATGAGGCGGTTGGCGACAAACGGGCCGCGGTCGTTGATGCGCACCACGACGCTCTTGCCGTTGCGGAGATTGGTGACGCGCGCAAAGGTCGGCAGCGGCAGGGTCTTGTGAGCCGCGCTCATGCCGTACATGTCGTAAGACTCACCGCTCGAAGTGTTGCCGCCATGGAAGTTGGGGCCATACCAGGACGCCACACCGCGCTCCAGGTAGCCGTCGGCGGCGGCCAGCACGAAGTAACGCCGCCCCAACACGTCGTAGAAGGGCGGATTGCCGTGGGCGCTGCGCGCTTCCGAGCGCGGCGTGGCATCGGGGATCGATTCGATGGCGGCCGGCGGCGGCACCGGTGCCGGAGCGGGCGGGGGCGCGTGCTCCGGAGCCGGCGCCGGACGGTGCCTGATCACCGAGCACGCCGCCAACAGCAAGCACAACGCGGTCGCGCTCACCGCCGCGAACGGCACGGATGCGCGGCGCGCGGCCCTCACGGCGCGGCGTCGTGCACTCGCTGCGCGACGGCCTGTGCCAGCTCGTACACCGCCATGGCGTAGCGGGCGCTGGCGTTGTAGCGGGTGAGCACGTAGAAATTATGGAAGCCGACCCGGTAGGCCGGACCATCGCGCTGCTCGGCGGAGATCAGCACCACGGGGGTATCTTTGGGCACGTCCATCTCGACCCTGACCCCTTGCGCGCCCAGGGTCTCCACCGTCTCGTTGAGAGCGAGATTGTGCGGCTCGATCTGAAACTTCGGGTCCGGATCGAGCCTGGTCTCCGCCAGCACCGGCGTGCCCGCCGTCCAGCCATACTCGTGCAGGTAATTCGCAACGCTCGCCAGGATGTCGTCCCAGTCACCCCACAGGTCGCGCCGGCTGTCGGTGTTGGCAGCCACCGCATAGCGCCGGTACACCGACGGCATGAACTGCGGCACGCCCATCGCGCCGGCATAGGAACCGGTGGTGGTGAGCGGGTCGAGCTTGTTTTCCTTCGCCAACAGCAGGAACTGCTCGAGCTCTTCGCGGAAGTAGCTGTGGCGCGGCGGGTAATCGAACGCCAGCGTGGCAAGGGCGTCCAGCACGCGGTAGTGGCCGGTATTGTGCCCGTAGAGCGTCTCAACCCCCAG
>DASWUP010000090.1:0-2559 GCA_036401635.1 Steroidobacteraceae bacterium | reverse complement strand
AACCCGTGACGATGCGGTTCATGTGGGCCGCGATGGCCAGCGCGTCGGATCCCGAGGGCAGGAACAAGCCGAACACATGCGTGTTGAGGAACTCGATCAGCAGCACGATCGAGCCGGTCAGCAGCACGCTGTAGAGCACGCCCACCCGCGCAATGCGCGTGACCCGGTCCCACTTGCCGGCGCCTACGTTCTGCGCCGTCATGGCCGATACCGCCATGCCGACGGCGAAGGCCGGCATCTGGATGTAGTTCCAGATCTGCATGGCTGCGCCGAATGCCGCAGTGGTGTCGACGCCGAAGCGGTTGACGAGCGTGATCATGAGCACGCCGCTTAAGGAGAGCACCAGCATCTGGGCGCTCATCGGAACGCCCTTCTTGAGCAAGGTTCCGACCACGGACCAGTCCAGCTTGAGCAGCGTCAGCTCATCGCGGTGCAGGCACAGGATGTGACGCTTGCGGTAGAGGTGGCGGATGAGCGCGGCGAGACTCACCGCCTGGGCGACCAAGGTCGCGAGCGCCGAGCCCGCGATACCCAGCCTCGGGATGGGACCCACGCCGAAGATGAACACCGGGTTCAACGCGATGTCGATTCCGACCGACAGCAGCATGAAGTAGAACGGGGTCTTCGAGTCACCCGTGCCGCGCAGCACCGCCATCACGAAGGCATACATATAAAGACACGGCAGCGCGAGGAAGATCACGCGCATGTATGCCACCGCGAGCGGCAGCGAGTCCGCCGGTGTGCTCATGGCGATGAGCAACGGCCGGCACAGCGCAAGGCCTGCGACCGCCATCGCCACCGAGATGCCGGCGAAGAAGGTCGCACTGGTGCCGACCACGCGCTTGGTCTCGCGCAGGTTGTTCGCGCCGATGCTTTGGCCGATGAGGATGGTCGCCGCCAGCGCCACGCCGAAAGCCGCGCCGATCAAGAGGAACATCACGGTGTTGGCGTTCGAGGTCGCCGTCAGCGCCGCCTCGCCCAGGAAGCGGCCGACCCACACGGAATTCACCGAGCCGTTGAGCGACTGCAGGACGTTCGCGAACAGGATGGGCAGGGCAAACTTGAACAACCCGACGCGGATCGAGCCCTCGGTGAGCGAGCGCTGCACTTCCTCAGCGCCTCAAGCCGTAAAGGGCGACCCCGATACCCGCAGCCAGCAGCGCCCACCCCGGCCACTGCTGGCCGCGGCTCATCGCCAGCCACAACAGGCCCGCCCCGAGACAGGCCGCGCCGCGGGTGATCGTGTCGCGTCTGCGAGCCGAGCGCATCTCGTCGCGCAGCGCTTCCCGCAGCGCGCTGATCTCAGGCGCCGCCGTCTGCGCCCGCCCCGCGCAGTGTTCGCGCTGCACCAGGCTGTGGAGCAGCGCCGGCAAGGCGCGCGCCGTCGCAACGAGCTCGGGCGCATGCGCGCGCAGGTCGCGCACGAAGGCCCGCACGCTGGTGCGCTCGCGCATCCACTCGCGCAGGATGGGGCTCGCGGTGCTCCAGATATCGAGCTCCGGGTACAGGTCGCGTCCCAGGCCCTCCACGTTCAACAGCGTCTTCTGCAGCAGCATGAGCTGCGGCTGGATCTGCATGTTGAAGCGCCGTGAGATCTCGAACAGGCGCAGCAGGATCCGTCCGAAGGAGATGTCCTTGAGCGGGCGGTCGAAGATCGGCTCGCACACCGTGCGCACCGCGGACTCCATCTCGTCGATGCGCGTGTCGGGGGGCACCCAGCCGGATTGCAGGTGCAGTTGCGCGACGCGCCGGTAGTCGCGATCGAACACGGCGAGGAAGTTCTCCGCCAGGTAGTGCTGATCGCGGGCGTCGAGGGTGCCGACGATGCCGAAATCCACCGCCGCGTACCGCGGCCGCTGCGGGTCATCGACCAGCACGAAGATGTTCCCGGGGTGCATGTCGGCGTGGAAGAAGTTGTGGCGGAACACCTGTGTGAAAAAGATGCGCACACCGTTCTCGGCGAGCTGCGCGATGTTGGTGCCGGCGGCCTTGAGGCGCGCCAGGTCGCTGATCGGCACGCCGTGGATACGCTCCATGACCATGACGTCGGTGCGGCAGTAGTCCCAGTAGACCTCCGGCACGTACAGCAGGTCGGAGCCGGCGAAGTTGCGCTTCAGCTGCGAGGCGTTGGCCGCCTCGCGCATCAGGTCGAGCTCATCGAGGATGGTCTTCTGGTATTCCGCGACGATCTCGCGCGGCCGCAGCCGCCGGCCCTCGGCCCAGTAGCGGTGCGCGAGATCTGCGAGCCCATGCAGCACCTCCAGATCCCGCTCGATCACCGCGCGCATGCCCGGCCGCAGCACCTTGACCACGACCTCCGCGCCGCCAGGCAGGCGCGCGACATGCACCTGCGCAATGGACGCGGCGGCGAGCGGGGTCTCATCGAAAGCGCAGAACACCTGCGCCAGCGCTCGACCGTAGGAGTGCTCGAGCAGCTCGCGCGCGATCGCGCCGGGAAACGGCGGCACGCGATCCTGCAGCTTCGCGAGTTCATCGGCGATATCCGTCGGCAGCAGGTCGCGGCGCGTGGAGACCGCCTGCCCGAACTTCACGAAAATC
>DASWUP010000089.1:0-2047 GCA_036401635.1 Steroidobacteraceae bacterium | reverse complement strand
ATGCCGACGGCGCCGATCACAGCAGGTAGTACGCGCACGCCTGCACGGCCGAAAGCGGTCGTCAAGCGCCGGCGCGGGTCTGCTAGTGGTGACTCTGTACCTGGTGGGGCTTATCTGCTTCCAGACTTTTCGCCTGCCGGCACCGGTAGCGATGCTGCTGCTGGCGGTGCTCGTCAAGGTCACGCAGGTCGTGCCGCCCTCTCTGCAGCAGGGTGCGTACGTCGTCTACGACTTCTTCCGGCGTGCGGTGACCTATCCGCTGCTGTTCGCCATCGGGGTTGCGTTGACGCCGTGGGAGCGGCTTATGGCGGCCTTTGCGCCGCGCAATCCAATCATCGTCGCAACCGTCCTGATGCTGGTGATTACGGGCTTTTTCGTCGGCCGCTGGATACGGCTCTTCCCGATCGACACTGCGATCGTGATCGCTTGCCGCGCCGGGCAGGGCGGTACGGGGGATGTAGCGATCCTGACGGCCGCCAACCGCATGCAGCTCATGCCGTTCGCGCAGATCGCCACCCGCATCGGCGGCGCGCTCACCATCACCTTGACGTTGCTGACGCTAGCGCATCTGAGCTGACATTGGAGGCGCGCGGCGCGGCGGCCGCGGCCGGTATCTCGAACGTCACCCGCAGGCCGCGACCATCGCTGCCGGGCTCGGCGAGGATTCGCCCATGGTGCAGCTCGATGATGCTGCGGCAGATCGCCAAGCCGAGCCCGCTCCCCTCGAGCTTCGGGCTGGCTCCCTGCTTCAGTCGCACGAAGCGGTCGAAGATGTGCTCGCGCTCCAAGCTCGGCACGCCGCAACCTTCGTCCTCCAGCTCGACATGCCACAGACCGTTGCTCACGACCGAACGCAGCCGGATTTCGCCACCGGCGGGAGAAGCATTGATCGCGTTGGTGAGGAGGTTCAAGAGCACGCGGCGGATCCAGCGCGGCTCGCATATGGGCAAGCCGTCGCCCTCGTGGGTGAACGCGAAGTGCATGCGATGGTGTTCGACGAGCACCTGCGCATCCATGTTGAAGTTGGTGAGCAGCGGGAGCGGATCCTGCGCTGCCAGCTGCAACACGATGCTGCGCGACTCGGCCCGCGACAGGAACAGCAGATCGTCGATGATACCGTTGACCCGCAGCATTTCCTCCAGGAGAGTCTGAATGCCTTCCTCGCCCTCGTGCCCGAGTGTGCCGCTGGCCAGCAGCTTCTCGGCGTGCAGCCGGATGAGGCTGAGCGGCGTCTTAAGCTCGTGTGAGGCGTCGGCAGCGAAGCGGCGCACGCTCTTGAACGAGGTTTCGAGCCGGTCGAACATCGCATTCAATAGCCTTGCCAGATCGGAAATCTCATCCTTCACGTCCGGAACGGGGATGCGCTCGCTGAGGTTTTCCGAACCGATGCGTGTCGCCGTGGCGCGTATCAGGCGCACTGGCCGCAGCGCCAGACGGCTCAGGCCGAGTCCGATAGCTATACTGATCGCCAGCAGCAGTACCAGCAGGGCGGCGCCGACCTCGGCGAAGCCCTCCATCACCCCCTCGACCTGCCCCGCCGGTGTCGCAATCGTCACGTCGTAGGGCGGCAGGATGAACTCGGCGACGCGCAACGGACCGTGGTCCCAGGTTACGTCGTAGCGGTGTGCGCCCTTGACGTCGGGCAGTGCGCGCCCGTTGAGATTGCTCGAGTAAAAGATGGTGCCGGTTCCGTGCCGATGGATGTCGATGTAGAACAGCGCCGAGGCGGCCTCGGTGGTCTCGCGAATGCGCTGCTCGATCTGCGCGCTGCTGAGAGAGGCGTACTGGGGGCCGAGTCGCGCCTTGAGCTCCTCGAACTCCGACTGATTCAGCAGGTCGAGCCCATGGATCAGGTAGCCATGCAGCAGGTAGTAGCCAACGATGAACAGGCACGCGAGCGTCACGGTGCTGGCGGCGGCGTACCAGAGAGCGAGCCTTGCGCCGATCGACTTCACTGCAGCTTGTAGCCGATGCCGCGCACGGTCTTGAACAGCGGCTTCTCCCCGGCGGGCTGCAGGCGCAGGCGCAACTTGCTCATGTACACGTC
>DASWUP010000088.1:0-4566 GCA_036401635.1 Steroidobacteraceae bacterium | reverse complement strand
GTGCGATGAGGAGCGCTTCGATTTCTACGGACGCATCCTCAACGGCCAGCAACAGCAACGCGATCGCTGGAAGCGCGCGGTCGGCGCGCTCGATGCCGATCTGGGCGAAGCGGTCGGCGAGCTGTACGTGCAGAGCTACTTTCCACCCTCTTCGAAGCAGCAAGTGCTTGCTCTGGTGGAAAACCTGCGCGCCGCCTACGGGCAGCGCATCGAGCAGCTTCCCTGGATGACTGCTGCGACCAAGAAGGTGGCGCTGGAGAAGCTGGCGGCCTTTCATCCCAAGATCGGTTATCCGGACAAGTGGCGCGACTACTCGGCGCTGTCGATCGTCGGCGGCGACGCATTCGGCAACCTGATCCGCGCGCGGGTATTCGAGTGGCGGCGCCAGGTGGTGCGTCTTGGGGGACCGACCGACCGCGGCGAATGGGGCCTGACCCCGCAGACGATCAACGCCTACTACAACCCGACGTTCAACGAAGTGGTGTTCCCGGCGGCGATCCTGCAGCCGCCGTTTTTCGACCCGCAGGCGGACGCCGCGGTCAACTACGGCGGCATCGGCGCGGTGATCGGTCACGAGATGGGGCACGGCTTCGATGACCAGGGCGCGAAGTCCGATGCGCACGGTGTGCTGCACACCTGGTGGGCAGCGGCGGATACCGAGGCCTTCCGTAAGCGCGTCGACACTTTGGCGGCGCAGTACGATGGCTATGTCGCGCTGCCGGGACTGAATGTCAACGGCCGCCTGACGCTCGGCGAGAACATCGGCGATCTCGGCGGGCTGTCGGTCGCCTACGACGCGTATCACCGCTCACTAAAGGGCACGTCGGCACCGCAGCTCGATGGCCTCAGCGGCGACCAGCGCTTCTTCCTGTCGTTCGCGCAGATCTGGCGCGCGCTCAGCCGCGATGAGCAACTGCGCACGCTGGTGTTGAGCAACCCACACAGCCCGCCGAAATTCCGCGTCAACGGCGTGGTGCGCAACGTCGACGCCTGGTACCTCGCCTTCAATGTGCAGCCCGGCGACAACTTGTATCTGCCGCAGCAGGAGCGCGTGCGCATCTGGTGAAGTCCGGGCTACCCGTTGATGAGGCGCTCGCGCCGCTGCGCGACGCACTCGGCACGCACCGCGCGGCCGTGCTGCAGGCGCCGCCCGGTGCCGGCAAGAGCACCGTGGTGCCGCTCGCACTGCTGGACGAGGAGTGGGCGCGCGCTAAGCGGCTCATCATGCTGGAGCCGCGCCGCCTCGCGGCGCGCGCCTGTGCTGCGCGCATGGCGCAAACGCTCGGCGAGAGCGTCGGACGCACAGTCGGTTACCGCATGCGCTTCGACACGCGCGTGTCGCGCGACACGCGCATCGAGGTCGTCACCGAGGGCGTGCTGACGCGGCTGCTGCAGAGCGATCCGGCGCTCGAGGGTGTCGCCGCCGTCATTTTCGACGAGTTTCACGAGCGCAGCCTGCAGGCCGATCTGGGAGTTGCGCTCACCCTCGATGCGCGCGCCAACCTCAGGCCCGATCTGCGGCTGCTCATCATGTCGGCAACCCTGGATGGGGCGGCGGTGGCGCACCTGCTCGGTGACGCGCCGCTCATCACCGTGCAGGGCCGCATTTTTCCGGTGGAGACGCGCTACGCGGGCAAGGGCCTGCCGGTGCTGCCCGAGGCGCCCTCGGGCACCCGCCCGCAGGCCTCGCCTGAAAAGCTCCTCGCGCAGCTGATCACCCGCGCGCTACGCGAGGAGCGCGGCGACCTGCTGGTGTTCCTGCCGGGAGCGGGCGAGATCCGCCGCGTGCACTCCTGGCTGGACGCGGCGGAACTCGGTTCCGGCGTGCAGGTTCTGCCGCTGTTCGGCGAGCTGGCGAGCGAGCAGCAGGACGCGGCGCTGGCGCCGGCCGCGCCCGCAGTGCGCAAGGTCGTGCTCGCCACGAACATTGCGGAAACGAGTCTCACCATCCCGGGCGTGCGGGTGGTCGTCGACTCGGGACTGGTGCGGCGCGCGTGCTTCGATCCGGTCACCGGCATGAGCCGCCTGGAAACAAAGCGCATCTCGCGCGCTTCCGCGGAACAGCGCCAGGGCCGTGCAGGACGCCTGGCGGCCGGTGTCTGCTACCGGGCGTGGAGCGAGGGCGCCCAGTCGGGTCTGACCGCGTTCACGCCGCCGGAGATGGTGGACGCCGACCTCGCGCCGCTGGCACTGGAGCTGGCGAGCTGGGGCGCACGGGATGCAGGGGCGCTGCGCTGGCTCGATGCGCCGCCAGAGGCGATGCTCGGCAGCGCGCGGGATTTGCTCGCCCGTCTCGGGGCACTGGACAGCGAGGGGCGCATTAGCGCTCACGGACGCGAAATGGCGCGTCTGCCCGCGCATCCGCGCCTGGCGCACATGCTGCTACGCGCGCGCGCGCTGGGACAGCTGCCGCTCGCCGCGCAGCTGGCGGCACTGTTGTCCGAACGCGATCTGCTGCGCGGCAGCGCCGCGACACGCGATGCGGATATCCGTGCGCGCCTGGAGATCCTGCGCGCAGAGGACGGCACCTCAGCGCTCGACCGGGCGGCGCTGCAGCGGGCCCGGCGCGTGGCGCGCGATCTCGAACGGCAAGCGCACACGGGCGGTGCCGCCGGCGCAAGCCGCGCCGACACGGGTGGGGATGCGGGCCTGCTGCTGGCGTTCGCCTATCCGGACCGCATCGGCCGCAAGAGAGAAGGCGGCGCGGGGCGTTTTACTCTCGCCAACGGCCGCGGCGCGGCGTTCAGCGGCGCCCAGGGCCTTGCCCGGCAGGAGCTCATTGTGGCGGTGGATCTGGATGATCGCGAGCGCGACGCACGCATCCTGCTCGCCGCGCCGCTTGAGCGGGACGACCTGACGGAGCACTTCGCGGAGCACATCCGGCGCCGCGAGTCGGTGCAATGGAGCACACGCGAGCAGGCGGTCATCGCGCGCCGCACGGTTGAGTTCGATAACCTGGTGCTGGAGGAAAAACCGCTGGCGGAAGTTCCCGCCGACGCGGCGCGCCGCGCGATGCTCACCGGAGTGCGCGAACTGGGGATCGAAGCGCTGCCGTGGGACGGCCAAGCGCGCGATCTGCAGGCACGCATCGAGTTCGTGCGCGCCGCTCCCGGCGGCGCGCCGGGAGCGCATGCCGCATGGCCGGCGCTGTCGGATGCCGCTCTGAGCGCAACGCTGGAAACCTGGCTCGCTCCCTGGCTCGACGGCATCACGCGTCGCGAGCACCTGGCGAGAGTGCCGCTGACCGATGCGTTGCGCGCCCACCTCACCTGGGAGCAACAGCGCGAGCTCCAGGAGTGGGCGCCTGCGCACCTCACGATGCCCAGCGGCTCGCACATCCGCGTCGATTATCTCGATGCCAGCGCGCCGGCGGTGTCAGTGAGACTGCAGGAAGTGTTCGGGCTGGCGGACACGCCGCGGCTGGGCCGTGGCCGCGTTCCCGTCACGTTCAGACTGCTGTCACCGGCGCGGCGCCCCGTGCAGGTGACGCGCGATCTGGCGAGCTTCTGGCGCGACGCCTATGTCGAGGTGCGCAAGGACCTTCGCGGCCGCTACCCGAAGCACTACTGGCCCGAGAATCCGCTCGCGGCCGAGCCCACACGCGGCGTGCGCCCCAAGCGCTAAGCGGAGAAGCCCTGTGACGGCACCTCCAGCGCGCTGTTGAATCTGCTCGACAGGTTCTGAAAGGCGATCAACGCCGTCAGCTCGACGAGCGCGTCGTCGTCGAAGCAGCTGTGCAGGCGCCGCATCACTTCCTCGCTCACCGGGAACTCCCCGCGAGTCATGACTTCGGCATAGCCGAGCGCGGCCTGCTCGCGTTCACTGAATGCGCCGCTGTCGCGCCACTGCGACAGCGCTGCGCTCCTGGACTTCGAGCCCGTCCGGGCCTCGAGAATTGCCGAGTTGATGTCTACGCAGAAGCGGCACGCGTTGAGCTGCGAGACGCATACCGTCACCAGCGAGCGCAGTGCAGGCTCGAGCGGAGAACGCCTGCGCTCGAGCGCTCCGTAGAGCAGCGCCACGCCGAGGAATACCCGCGGCGAGCGTCCCCACAGCAGCGCGGATTGCAACACCTGACCGTACTTGCGTCGCTGGTTCCAGAAGAACGGTCGCAGATACCAGCGATACTGCCGCCAGGGTTTTGCCGCGATCCTCATGCGCGCTCCCGCGATTTCCGCCGTCGCACCGGTCGTGGCGCACAGCGTGTCACATGCCTGCAACGAAATCGACACGCTGGCTACACACCGCCGACAAGTGCTCGGTCAACACTGCGCTGCCGGTGCAAGCACGCGCCGGCGCATTGCACACCTATCAGGAGGACGACCATGGCATCAGCTCTTTCCAGCCGGCTGCGCGCCGCAGGCGCCGCGGCGGCTCTGGCAGCGGCGACCATCTGCAGCGCGCAGCCCGCATCGGTCGATGAGGACAGCGCCACCACGACCCCCATCAAGCATGTGATCATCATCGTCGGCGAGAATCACACCTTCGACAACCTGTTCGGGACCTACCAGCCGCAGCCCGGCCAGACGATTCGTAACCTGCTGAGCCTCGGCATCGTCAACGCGG
>DASWUP010000087.1:0-9924 GCA_036401635.1 Steroidobacteraceae bacterium | reverse complement strand
CTCGTAAGCGTTGGGCCCGAGGAAACCCTCAACGCCACCGAGCGCACCCAGCCGGCGATGCTTGCCGCGGGAGTAGCCACCTGGCGCGTATGGCGTGCGCGCGGCGGTGCGCTGCCTGCCATCGTCTCCGGCCACAGCCTGGGGGAATTCACGGCTCTGGTGTGTGCGGAGGCGTTGCAATTTGGCGCGACAGTGGATCTGGTGCGCTTTCGCGGTCAGATCATGCAGGAGGCCGTGCCGGCCGGCACCGGCGCGATGGCGGCGATTCTCGGCCTCGATGATGAGGCGGTCCAGGCGGCGTGCCGCGAGGCCGCGCAAGGGGCGATCGTGGAACCGGCCAATTTCAACTCCCCAGGCCAGGTCGTCATTGCCGGCGAACGTGCCGCGGTGCAACGCGCGATCGAAGCCGCGAAGGCCCGCGGTGCCAAGCGTGCGGTGACGCTGCCGGTGAGCGCGCCCTCGCACACCAGCTTGATGCGTGGCGCGGCCGAGCGCCTCAGGGAGCGGCTGCGCACACTCGAGCTGCGCGTGCCGCGTGTGCGCTACATCAGTGCCGTGGATGCCGGCGCGCACGAGCGGCCGGACGATATCCGCGAGCTGCTGGTGCGGCAGCTGTCGAACCCGGTGCGCTGGTCGGACACGCTGCGCGCCGTGAGCGCCAGCCCGATCGGGCAGGTCATCGAATGCGGTCCGGGCAGGGTGCTCACGGGACTGAACCGCCGGATCGAGCGGCGTGCGGACTTGCGTTTTCTCGCGCTGGAGGACTTAGCTTCCATCGATGCGGCACTCACGGCGACCCGAGGGGATTCCCATGCTTGAAAATGAAGTCGCACTGGTCACCGGCGCCTCGCGTGGCATCGGGCACGCCATCGCCCTCGCCCTCGGCGGGGCGGGCGCCCGGGTGATCGGCACGTCCACCAGCGCGCAAGGCGCCTCCGGGTTCAGCACCGCGCTCGCGTCGCACGGATGCAACGGCCGCGGCGCGGTGCTCGACGCCGGGAACGCCGCATCGGTGGACGCTCTGATGGACGAGCTGGAAGCCGCAAACGAGCTGCCGACGATCCTGGTCAACAACGCGGGCATCACCCGCGACACGCTGCTGCTGCGCATGAAGCCTGAGGACTGGGACGCGGTCATTGCCACCAACCTCACGGCCGTGTTTCGCGTGTCCAAGGCCTGCCTGCGCCGCATGATGAAGCAGCGCCGGGGCAGGATCGTCACCCTTACCTCGGTAGTGGCCGTGACGGGCAATGCGGGACAGGCCAACTACGCCGCAGCCAAAGCGGGACTGCTGGGATTCACCAAGTCGCTTGCCAAGGAACTCGCCTCGCGTGGCATCACGGTGAATGCCGTAGCCCCCGGCTTCATCGATACTGACATGACACGCAAGCTGACCGAGGAGCAGCGCACGGCGCTCCTTGGGCAGATTCCCATGGGCCGGCTCGGGACGCCGGATGATGTGGCCGCCGCGGTGTTGTTCCTGGTGTCACCGCAGGCGAGCTACATTACCGGGGAGACCCTGCACGTGAACGGCGGCATGTACATGCCCTGAAGTGATGCCGTTGGACGCACACCACATGCGGCGGACACGACGGTGGAGTCCGCGGAACGGGGTGGTCAGTTTCGTCAGTAAAAACAATCACTCGCGCGGGCGGCAGGCGACTGGCAGCCCCGGGGGTGTTCCCCTACAATACCGCGCCCGCTTGCCGGGCCTCAGGGGCGAACGGCGGGCCAGTCTCTCTATAAATGTCTACATAAGGACCAACCGCTAATGAGCACAGTTGAGCAGCAGGTCAAAGCCATCGTTGCCGAACAGCTGGGCGTCAAACAGGAACAGGTCACGAACGATGCCTCGTTCGTTGATGACCTGGGAGCCGATTCACTCGACACGGTCGAGCTGGTGATGGCTCTGGAAGAGGAATTCGAGATCGAAATCCCGGATGAAGACGCCGAGAAGATCACGACAGTCCACCAGGCGATAGACTACATCAACGAACGCCGCAGCAAGTCCTGACCCGAACCAAGGCGCCATACAGGTAACGAGTGAGCAAGCGCCGTATCGTCGTAACGGGTCTTGGAGTGGTGTCCCCGGTCGGGAGCACCGTTCAATCGGCATGGGATGCCATCCTGCGCGGGCAGAGCGGCATCGGTCCGGTGACGCGCTTTGATGTGTCCGCGTTTCCGGTGCGCTTCGGCGGGCAGGTGCGCGAGTTCGACGTCAGTCAGTACATCTCGCCCAAGGACGCCCGCCGCATGGACGAGTTCATGCAGTACGGCGTAGCCGCCGGGGTGCAGGCCATCAGCGACGCCGGCATCGACTTCACCAACACCGACCCCACGCGCTGCGGTGCGGTGTGCGGCGCCGGCATCGGTGGACTCGGAACCATTGAGGCGGAGTACGGCGAGTACCTCAAGGCGATGAATCCGCGCAAGATCTCCCCGTTCTTCGTCCCCGCGACCATCATCAACATGATCGCCGGGCATCTCTCGATCCGTTATGGTTTGAAGGGCCCGAATCTCGGCGTGGTCACCGCCTGCACAACTTCGACCCACGCTATCGGGCTGGCGATGCGCACCATCCAGTACGGCGATGCGGACGTGATCGTCGCCGGCGGCGGGGAAATGGCCACCACGCGCTGCGGGCTGGGCAGCTTCGGGCAGGCGAAGGCGCTCTCCACGCGCAACGACGCCCCCACCGAGGCGAGCCGCCCGTGGGACAAGGACCGCGACGGCTTCGTGTTGAGCGACGGGGGCGGCGCGATGCTCCTGGAGGACCTGGAACACGCGCGCGGGCGCGGGGCGCGCATTTACGCCGAGCTGGTGGGCTTTGGCATGAGTGGCGATGCCTATCACATCACCGCGCCGCCCGAGGACGGCGAGGGCGCGCGTCTCGCCATGGCGAATGCGATCAAGGATGCCGCCCTGAATCCCGCCGACGTGCAGTACGTGAATGCGCACGCGACCTCAACCCCGCTGGGCGATAAGGCCGAGACGGTCGCCCTCAAACGCGCCTTCGGCGAGCACGCGAAGCGCCTCGCCGTGAGCTCGACCAAGTCCATGACCGGGCACCTGCTCGGCGCCGCCGGCGTCGTGGAAGCGATCTTCTCGGTGCTCGCGATCCGCGACGGCGTCGCCCCTCCCACCATCAACTACCACACGCCGGATCCTGAGTGCGACCTGGACTACGTTCCCAACAGCGCCCGTCGCATGAAAATCGACGTGAGCCTCACAAACTCCTTCGGCTTCGGCGGCACCAACGGATCGCTGGTGTTCCGGCGCTTCAGCGCCTGACGGCGCGCATCCTGAGGCTGTCCGCCACGCGCGCACCCCTCGTCCGCGAGCTCGACGTTCCGCCTGCGGTGTTGCGTCGCCTGGCGGCGCACTTTCCCGACCGCTATCCGTTGCTGCTCGACAGTGCCACCTCCGGCCCCTTGAGCCGCGCGAGCGTGCTGCTCGCCGAGCCGTACGCGGCGCTGTGGCTCGGCGCCGACGGGCGCCTGGGTGCGGAAGGCTTCGATCCACAGGGGACCAGCTTCCTTGCCGCGCTCGAGAACTGGTGGCTCACCGAGCGCAGCGCGCCGCTCGAGCACGCGGATCCGGACGCCGCCGCGGCCAAGCTGGCGTTCGCTGGCGGCTGGGCGGTGTTCCTCGGCTACGAGCTGGCGCAGGAAATCGAGCCGCACCTGGCATTACCGCGCTCGCCGCTCCCGTGGCAGGCGTTTGCGCTGCGCACCCCCTGCGCCCTGGTGCACGATCTGGAGCGCGAGCGCGTATTCGCGGTGGCCGAAGAGCAGGCCGCGGACGCTTTGGCGCGCATCGCCCGGGAGGCGTACGAAGTTGCCGGCGAAGCAGATGCGCGCGATGCGCTGCGCATCGAACAGGTGCACGAAGAGGACCCCGAGGCGTATCTCGCACGCGTGCGTCGGGCGAAGGAGTACGTGCGCGCCGGTGACATCTATCAGGCCAACCTCTCGCGCCCCTGGGAGGTTGAGATCCGCGGCGGCGCGGCGCGGACCCAAGTGGCGCCGGCGGCGGCGCTCTATCAGCGCTTGTGCGAGGCCAATCCGGCGCCGTTTGCGGCGCTCGCCCAATGGCGGGGCGTTAGCATCCTCAGTTCCTCGCCCGAGCGGCTGGTGCGCGTCACGGGACGGCGCATCGATACGCGCCCCATCGCCGGCACCCGGCCACGCAGCCGCCGTCCGGGCGGCGACTCGCGCGAGATGACCGAACTGGCGGCGCATCCCAAGGAGCGCGCCGAGCACATCATGCTGATTGATCTCGAGCGCAACGATCTCGGGCGCGTGTGCGAGCCGGGCACGGTGCGCGTGGACGAGTTCATGACCATCGAGTCCTACACTCACGTGCACCACATCGTGTCCAACGTGAGCGGGCAGCTGAAGGGCGAGGTCACCCCTGTCGGTGCGTTGCGCGCGGTGTTTCCGGGCGGCACCATCACCGGCTGCCCGAAGTTCCGCTGCATGCAGATCATCGCCGAGCTCGAAGGGGCAGGGCGCGGGGCGTACACCGGCTCTCTCGGCTACCTGACGCGCGACGGCCGGCTCGATCTCAACATCCTCATTCGCACCATGACGCTCAGCGCGCAGCACCTGACGTTCCGGGCGGGCGCGGGCATCGTCGCCGACTCCGATCCGCAGCGCGAGCTCGAGGAGACGCGCGCCAAGGCCCGCGGGCTGCTGGCGGCGCTCGGAGGCCTTGCGTGATCCCCGAGCTCGTTTGGGTCAACGGCCGGGAAGCTGCGCAAGTGTCGGCGCTCGAGCGCGGGCTTCACTTTGGCGACGGCCTGTTCGAGACCATTGCCTGCGTGGGCGGCCGTGCACGCTTTCTCGAGGTGCACCTGCAGCGCCTCGCCGCGGGCTGCGCGCGGCTTGGACTTCAGGCTCCCGACATCCCCGCTGTGCGTAACGAGGTGCGCCAGCTCGCCGCGCCCTGCACACGCGCCATCATCAAGGTGCTGCTCACGAGGGGCGCGGCCGCCGCGCGCGGCTATGCGGTCTCCGGAGTCGAGGAGACCTCGCGGATTTCGCTGCGCTATGTCTGGCCGCCGGAAGATCCGCAAGCTTCGCACGCGGGCGTGCGCGTGCGTATCGCCGCCGTGCGCCTCGGAGAGAACCCGGCGCTCGCCGGCCTCAAACATTGCAATCGCCTGGAGCAGGTGCTGGCGCGCCGCGAGTGGGCCGATGCTGCCGTTGCCGAGGCACTGATGTTCAGCAGCTCCGGGGCTGTCATTTCGGGCACCATGAGCAACCTGTTCATGGTCCGCGATGGGAAGCTGTGCACGCCGCGGGTGGATCGCTGCGGCGTCGCCGGCGTCATGCGTCACGTGGTGCTGGCGGCGGCTGCGGACGCCGGCATTGCGGTCGAGGAGCGGGTGCTTGACTCAGAAGATCTTGAACGCGCACAGGAACTGTTTCTGACCAACGCGCTGATCGGCATCCACCCGGTGCGCGAGCTCGCTGGCCGCGCTTTGCCCCCCGGATCGCTGACGCGTCGCCTGCAGGAACGACTCGCGCCGCTGCTCACCGAAGGGCGCTTGCCCCGAGAGGCCGGCGATGGCTAATGGCGCGCGTTCCAGAGGGCGCCGGCTGCGCGCTCTGGGCGTCGCGGCGGTCCTCCTGCTTCTGCTCGCGCTCGGGGCCGCGGGAGGATATTTCTGGCTGCAGGGTCAGTTCCAGGCGCCGGGGCCTGCGGCAGCACCCTCAACGATCGAGGTTGAACCGGGTGCGAGCTTACGCAGCGTGCTCGGCCGGCTCGAGGCCACGGGCGCAGTGCGCCATGCGCGCGCCGTAGAGCTCTACCTGCGCGTGCGGGGCCGTGAGCCGCGCGTGCAGGCGGGCACGTACGAGATAGCCGCGCACGCCAGCCCCGAACAGATCATCGCGCTCTTCGAGCAGGGCAAGGTCATCCTCGAGCAGCTCACGGTCGTCGAAGGAGCGACGTTCGGTGAGTTTCGGGAGGCGCTCGATCAACATCCTCACGTGCTGCATACCCTGCGCGGCAAGAGCCCTGCCGAGGTGATGGCCGCGCTGGGACACCCCGGAGTGCATGCGGAAGGGGAGTTTTTCCCCGACACCTATCGCTTCGCGGCGAACACTGCAGATGTCGCGATCCTGGGGCTCGCTTACGACAGCATGCAGCGGGTACTGGCCGCGGCCTGGCAGGAGCGCAGCGCCAGCCTGCCGTTCGAGACCCCCTACCAGGCGTTGATCCTCGCGTCCATGGTCGAGAAGGAAGCCGCGCTCAAGAGCGAGCGAGCGCGGATCGCCGGTGTGTTTGTCAACCGGCTGCGCAAGGGCATGCGCCTGCAGTCCGACCCGACGGTGATCTACGGGCTCGGTGAGAAGTACGACGGCTCCATACACACGCGTGACTTGCTCAAGGACACCCCTTACAACACCTACACGCGCGAGGGTCTGCCGCCGACGCCGGTCGCGTTGCCGGGACGCGAGTCGGTGCTGGCCGCCGTGGGGCCGGAGCCAACCGATGCGCTGTTTTTCGTGGCGACCGGGCGCGGCGACGGCGCCCATCACTTCTCCAGTACCCTCGAAGAGCATAATTCCGCCGTGAAGGCCTATCTTGCCCGGCTGCGCGCCCAGGAGCGCGGCGCAGACCCAAAACCCGTCGCGCAACACCCGTGAGCACCGGAAAGTTCATCACGCTGGAGGGCATCGAGGGTGCCGGGAAATCCACGATCGGCAGGTTCGTGTGCGCCTGGCTCGAGCGCCACGGGATCCCGGTGCGCCTGACACGCGAGCCCGGTGGCACGCCGCTCGCGGAGCGGGTGCGCCAGATCGTGCTGGAGCGCGGCGCGGAGCCCGTCTCGCCACTCACTGAGACCCTTCTCATGTTCGCCGCGCGTGCCCTGCACGTGCAGAATGTCATCCGCCCGGCGCTGGCGCGCGGGGAGTGGGTGGTGTGCGATCGCTTCACCGACGCCACGCGCGCCTACCAGGGAAGCGGGCGCGGAGTGGACTCCGCTCTCATCGACAGCCTCGCCCTGGCGGTGCACGCTGATCTCAAGCCCGACTGCACGCTGCTGCTCGATCTGCCGGTGGGGGCGGGGCTCGCCCGGGCACGCACCCGGGGGGACGCTGCCGCGGATCGCTTCGAAGCGGAGACCGTTGAATTCTTCGAGAAGGTGCGCGCGGGTTACCTCGAGCTGGCGCGGCGCCAGCCGGAGCGCCTCCGGATCATCGACGCCAGCGCGCCGCTCGCCGAAGTCGAGTCGCGCATCGGAGAGGTGCTCGGGGAGCTTCGGGCGCGGGGGCTGCGGACATGATGCCGGCACCGGTGGTCGCCGGCATGACTCCCGCGCCGATGTGGACGGCGGCGCAAATGGCCACCCTGATCGGCGCCTTCAGGGCGGGGCGCTTGCCGCACGCGCTGCTGATCCACGAAGCCCCGGGTGCCGGCGGGGAGTGGCTCGCGACCTGGGCGGCACAGCTGGTACTGTGCCAGCGCGGCGCACAGGCGCCGTGCGGCGCGTGCAGCGCGTGCCGGCGTGTCTGGGCGCTCCAGCACCCGGATGTCAGCTGGGTACGCGCTGCGGAGGACTCGCACCAGATCCGCATCGAGCAGGTGCGTGAGCTCGGTGCTGAGCTCGCGCTCACCAGCCACGCGGGCGGCTACAAGGTCGCCATCCTCACACCGGCGGATGCGCTCAACCGTTTTGCGGCCAATGCGCTCCTCAAGACGCTCGAGGAGCCGGCGCCGCGGACGCTGCTGGTGCTCGTGGTGACGCAGCCTTCGCGCCTGCCCCCAACGGTGCTCAGCCGCTGCCAGCGCCTGCCGGTGCGCGCGCCAACGCGCGCAGAGGCTGTCGCCTGGCTGACGGCACTGCGGGGCGCCGGCGACTGGGATGGCGCCCTGGAGGTGCTCGGAGAGGCGCCGATGCTCGCCGCGCGCGCCGAGCCCCTCGAGGTGGCGGAGATCGGGGCCGAAGCGCGCCGCACGCTCGATGCCCTGGTGAGCGGCAGCGCGGACCCGGTGGCCGCCGCGGAGCGCTGGGCGCGTGCAGAGCTGCCGTTGCGCCTGCGGTGCTTTGAGAATTGGCTCACAGAACACATCCGCGGCCGCGAGCGGGACGGCACCTTTTTGACAGAAGTGCGGGCTGCCCCATACTTGTCAGGCGGCGAGACGCTCTTGAATATACGTGAGCTCTTCGGGCTCCTTGACGAAGTGCGTGATTTACGCGCTACGCTTGACGGACCGTTAAACCGGGGATTGGCACTCGAAGCTCTTTTCAGGCGCCTGGCACCCGCAGGACGGGCGCCTAAGAGGACGGAAATTTGAGAACGGTGAACAAACCGGGTCTGTTGACCCTGACCATCAAGGACAAGAGCGCCCTCTATCTGGCCTACATGCCGTTCGTGAAGAACGGCGGTCTCTTCATTCCCACCAACAGCAATTACCGTCTGGGGGATGAAGTGTTCATGCTGCTGAACCTCATGGGCGAGGACGAGAAGCTCCCCGTGGCGGGCCGCGTCATCTGGGTCACGCCCAAGGGTGCCCAGGGTAACCAGGGCAAGCGCACCGCCGGTATCGGGGTGCAGTTCAGCGAGCAGGACCGCGGCCAGACGCAGAAGAAAATCGAAACCTATCTCGCGGGCGCGCTCTCAGGGGACAAGGCCACGCATACGATGTAGAGCTGCCCTGGCCGTGGGTGCTGCAGCGCGTCCCCTAGGGTTTGTCCGCCGAGCCGCCGCGCGCGAGTTGCAGCCCGCCGTCGCTGCTCAGACCCGCGGTCAGCACGTACGCATCGAACCCGCGCTCCACCAGAATATAGGCGGCGGCGGAACTGCGGCGCCCGGTATCGCAATAAACGACGTAGGGCGTTTTGCGGTCGAGTGTCGAGAGCTTCAGGCGGATCAGATAAAGCGGCACGTTGAGCGCGCCTTCGATGGTGAGGTTCTGATGCTCGCTCGGCAGTCGCACATCGAGCCAGCGCCCGCCGCGCGCGATGATGGCACGCGCCTCCTCGGGCGAAACCCACTGCAGCAGCGGCTCGTTCATGAGTTCGCGAAAGTCCTGCTTGTTGAGCCGCATCAGCACGCCATCGGTGATCATGGTGACGGTGGCGTTGCGCTTGGCTTCCGCGATCAGGGCCTCCTCGCCGAAACTGTCACCGATGCCGAGCTCGGCGAGCTTGATGCCGTCGCGGCTCAAGGGTGTCTCGCGATTAACGGCGCATTTGCCGCTGACGATGATGTAGAAATAGTCGCCTTCATCGCCCTGCTTGATCACCACTTCACCGGCGCGACAGGGCACGCGTTGCAGGCGCTGGAAGATCGCCTGAATGTTGGCCGGCGGAATGCGGTGAAAGGCGTTGGTCTGCAGCAGCGTCGTCATCCAGTCATCCCCGCCCGCGCTCTGCAGCTGCGCCTGCAGCTCCGCGACTTCGTAAGTGCCGGTCTGATCCCAGGTGATCATGACGTCCAGCAGATCGCTTTCGATGGACAGGTAGCTGATGTCTTCCGCCGCCCGGACCGTGACGCGCCGCGGCAGGTTCGGATATAACGGGTTGCGCGCTTCGGGCGTGCCGCTGCGCAGCATCGCGATGTTGCGCTCGTTCTCGTTCACCTCCACGCTGCCGCTGACCAGCCACATGGTGCGCTTGTCGGTGTCGCCTTGCGCGAACAGCACGCGCCCCGAGGACAACGTGCGCACACTGACTTTCTTGGCGAGCGCAGCCAGATTTTCGCGCTTCATCGCATCGAGCGGCGCGAACATCTTGAGCAACTGAGCCGTCGCTACCTGTTCTTCGGCCATTTGCGCCTAGTGCCTGAGGTTCATCCTTGCCCGAAAGGGCAACACCACATCGCGCCGCAGTTGCGGCGGCGCAGTGACCAACGGATGGTAGCACAGGCTTTTGGGCACGCCGGAGGCGGCTCAGACCTTTGCGCCGCC
>DASWUP010000086.1:0-2711 GCA_036401635.1 Steroidobacteraceae bacterium | reverse complement strand
CGCGCAGCAGCGCGGTGAGTCCGTCGACGCTGCCGCGGATCACCGTCGAGACCGCGTTGAAAAACACCCGCCCATGGGTCTTCACGTACTCGATCAGGACCGTAACGGAATCGCCGACCGGGATCTTATGACTGGTCAGCCAGTGCTCGAAGCTCGAGCCGCCAGTGAGGCTGTCGGGGCTGCGCGTGGTGGCGAATGCCGGGCGGCCATCGAAGGTGCGCACGCCCTCCAGCCAGCCGCTCACCACGGCCGGGTTCGCCTTGAGCCACGCTTCGCCGGCCACTTCGGGCGTTTGATGGCGCTCGAGAATATCGGCCATCACGCGGTTTTCGTCCTGGGTCGTGAAGGAGAGATTCCTCAGCAGTCGGCCGATGTTGGGGCATTCCCCGGAGTAGCCGGTGCGCGTCGTGGTGTAGACCCGCGCCTCGCCATAGTTCGGCCCGAACACCGCATCTCCTCCGGAGAGGTAGCGCATATCGAAGCGCACGTTCATCAGGTGCGGGTCCCAACCGAGAAATACGATGGGCGCGTGAGCGCGAAAAGCCCGTTCGACTTCGGCGAGCATTCCCTGCTCGCTCGATTCGATGAGCTTGAAACCACCGAGACCAAACTGATTCTGCCGCAGCATGCCGAGCACCAGGCGATTGCCGTCATTGCCCGGCTCGATCCCGTAGATCGAGGAGTGCAGCGGCGTGGCAAAGCGCTGAATGTCGGCAAACGTGCGCAGGCCCGCGGCATAGGCGTAGGCGGGTACGGCGAGGGTGTACTTGGCACCGGTCAGGTTGGCGCGCACCACTTCGACGGAGCCTTCCGCCACGTAGCTCTTGCGGTCGGCTTCCTGCGCGGGCATCCAGTTGCCAAGAAAGACGTCGATGTCCTTGTTCTTCATCGACGCGTAAGTGACGGGCACCGACAGCACCGTGACCTCAGGGTGGTAGCCGAGGTGGCGCAGCAGGGCGCTGAATACAGCGGTCGTCGTGGTGACATCAGTCCAGCCGATGTCCGACAGGCGCACCCGCTGACAGGCCGGGTTTTCCGTGACGGCAGCCGGCTCGTGCGACGCCAGGGCGGGCGGTGCGTCGGCCGCGAACCCCGGCCGGCAGGCGAGGGCGACGAGGGCGCACAGGCTCACCACGCACCCACGCCACCGCTGTCCGGGTGAGGAAAATAGTGCGCTTCGCAGTCCCGGATCCCGGGAACCCGAGCAATCGGGCTTGACCCTAGGGCCGTGCGACTCCATCATTTCCACCTGGGCCTGAATAGCCGTTTAACAGACTATCTGTCAAGCCGCTTAAAATCAGGCAAGTCACTGAGTAGTCACAAAGTATCGAGTCGGCGACCGGAGCATCGCGAGACGCCGGGGATACGCTCCCGGACGAGTCTCTGGAGTACCCCGTTGAATAGGCAATCAACCACGCTTAAAGACCTCGTGCATCACAGTGGCTCCTCCCCGCGGGACGAGGCGGAAGAGGCCCGGCGCATGCAGCTCGTCGAGGTCACGATCGATAGTCTCGCCGAAGTCGGCTACGTCGGCACGACGCTCGCGGAGATCGCCCGCCGCGCCGCAGTCTCGCCCGGACTCGTGGCCCACTACTTCGATGACAAGGACGGACTGCTCGAAGCCGCCTTTCGTACGCTGGCGCGCACGCTCGCGGTGCGGGTGCGCGCGCGTCTTGCGCTGGCGCGCACGCCGCGCGGCCGCGTGCAGGCGGTCATCGACACCAACCTCGCGCCGGAGGAATTCGACAAGCGCACGGGAACCGCATGGCTCGCATTCTGGGGCCAGGTGTTGCACGTGCGAGGTCTGAAGCGGGTGCAGACCGCGTACCAGCGCCGCATGTTGTCTAACCTGCGCAACGACCTGCGCCGGATGATACCGGGCGAGGACGCGCGCAGCCTCGCGGCGATGATCGCCGCCATGATCGATGGGGTGTGGCTGCGCGCCGCGCTCTCGGAATGGCAGGAAGCCGACAGCGAGAGCGCGCGGGCGCTGCTGACGGCGTTCGTCGAGGGGCGGCTCAGGGACCTGGCGCAGGCACAGACGCTGTCCGTTACGGGCGAGCATGCGCCACGCGGCACGGCCGGCGCCACCTTCCGGGTGACCAACCCCGCCAACGGGGCAGTGCTGGCAGAGTTGACCGCGGACGGCCCGGCGCAGATCGATGCTGCGGTCGTGCGAGCGCAGGCGGCGCAAAAGAAATGGGCTTCCCTGAGCGGTGCGCAGCGCGGGCGTGTGCTGCAACGCGCAGCGCAGATGTTGCGCGAGCGCAATGAAGAGCTGGCCGAGCTCGAGACCCGCAACACCGGCAAGCCAATCCAGGAGACCCGTTCGGTCGATGTGCTGTCGGGCGCGGAGTGCCTGGAATATTACGCCGGGCTGGCCGCAGGACTCGCCGGCGAGCACATTGATCTGGGGCCACAGGCCTTTGGCTACACGCGCCGCGAGCCGCTCGGGGTGGTCGCAGGCATCGGTGCGTGGAACTACCCGCTGCAGATCGCCTGCTGGAAGTCCGCGCCGGCGCTCGCGTGCGGCAACGCCATGATCTTCAAGCCCGCCGAGCTCACCCCGCTCACCGCCATGAAACTTCAGGAGGTGTTTGCGGCGGCGGGACTCCCCGAGGGTGTGTTCCAGGTCGTGCAGGGGCAGGCGGAGACCGGACGCCTCCTCACCCGTCACCGTGACATTCGCAAGATCTCGCTCACCGGCGAGG
>DASWUP010000085.1:0-7248 GCA_036401635.1 Steroidobacteraceae bacterium | reverse complement strand
GCTGCTCGCCGGCGGCTGGGTGGATCATCAGCCGGTGCTGCGCTCGCTGTTCGACTATTCGGCCATCGTGCTCGCGGGCTTCGTGATTGTCTACGGGTTCAGCGCCGCGATCCTGCCGGTGTGGCTGCTGCTCGCGCCGCGCGACTACCTGTCGACGTTCCTGAAGCTCGGCACGGTGGCGCTGCTGGCGGTGGCCATCGTGCTGACGCACCCGCAGATCAAGATGCCGGCCGTGACGGCGTTCACCGACGGCAGCGGGCCGCTGTTCGGCGGCAAGGTGTTTCCGTTCGTGTTCATCACCATCGCCTGCGGTGCGGTGTCGGGGTTTCACGCGCTGGTGGCGAGCGGCACGACTCCGAAACTCATCACCAACGAGGCGGACGTGCGGCTCATTGGTTACGGCAGCATGGCACTCGAGTCCTTTGTGGCCATCATGGCGCTCATCGCGGCGACGCTGCTCGATCCAGGGGTGTTCTTCGCCATCAACGCCGGCGCCGGCGTGGTGGGCGCGACCCCGGCGGCCGCCGTGCACACCATCAGCAGCTGGGGTTTCCCGGTCACGGTGGAGCAGATGCAGGCGCTCGCCACTGCCATGGGCGAGCGCACCCTGTTTGCGCGCAGCGGCGGGGCGCCGTCGCTCGCGGTGGGCATGGCGAGCATTTTCGGCAGCACCTTCGGGCGGGGCCTGCTGGCGCTGTGGTACCACTTCGCCATCATGTTCGAAGCGGTGTTCATCATGGCGACCCTCGATGCCGGCACCCGCGTCGGCCGCTTCATGCTGCAGGACCTGCTCGGGCACCTCTGGCAGCCCCTGGGGCGCACCTCGTGGTATCCGTCGGTGCTGTGCTCCAGTGCGCTCATGGTGGGCGCGTGGGGCTACTTCCTGTACATCGGCGTGATCGACCCGAACGGTGGTGTGAACATCCTGTGGCCGTTGTTCGGTATCTCCAACCAGATGCTGGCGGCCATCGCACTCTCGGTAGCGACCGGGATCATCGTCAAATCGGGCAAGCTGCATTATGCGCTCGTGACCCTCGTGCCGCTCGCGTGGCTGGCGCTCATCACGACGACCGCGGCGTGGCAGAAGGTCACGAGTCCTGACGTGCGCATCGGACTGTTCGCGGCGGCCGCCGATCTGGCGCGCAAGCTGGCGGCCGGCGCGTTGCCGCCGGAGCGTGCCGCCATTGCCGGGCATCTCATATTCAATCAGCGCCTCGATGGCTGGCTCACGATTCTGTTCACGGCGATCCTGTGGTTCGTGATCCTCGACATGGTGCATGTGTGCGTGCGCCGGCTACGGGGCTTGCCGCTGCGCTCGAGCTCGGAAGCACCGTACCAGTTGAGCCAGCTGCAGAGCGCCGCAGCGCAGGGGCGTCCATGATGAACCGTGCGGCACGGCTGCTGATGCGGCGCGGTAGCGCGCTCTGGGGTTGGTTGCGCGCCGTCTCGGGCGATGACGCTTACGAGCGCTATCGCGTGCACCAGGCCGCGCACCATGTGGGCGAGCCGCCGATGAGCCGGCGCGCATTCTACGAGGATGTGCAACGGCGCAAGTGGAGCGGAGTCAGCCGCTGCTGCTGAGCGTCGCGGCCTGGCCGTGCGTCAGCTTACCCGCATGTTACGGATCAGGCGCCGGTCGATGTACCCGCGTGCGTCGAGCACCAGGCGATCCTGGGCCTGCTGCAGCTGGTGCAGACAGAACATGACCACGATGCAGGACGCCAGCGCGGTGAGGGTGGCATTGAAGGTGATCCCTAAGCCGAGCGTGACGCCCGAGATGTCCCCACGCAGCGCACCCTGAGCCTCCTGCAGGGCGCGACCGATGCCACGCACCGTGCCCACGAACCCGACCGCGGGAATCGCCCACGCGGTGAAGCGCACCATGGACAGCTGCGCATCCAGGCGGTCGAGCTCGTTCTCGCACTCGGCGCGCACCGCCTCGGCGGCGTCCTGCACGCTGCGGGTCGCTCCGAAGCGGTTGAGCGCCACCAGCAGCGCGCGCGGCAACAGCATCTCCTGCTCCTCTCGCGGCAGGCTTTCGATCGGTCGACCGTAGGCGCGTGCATCATCGGGCAGCACCACGTGCCCTTCGCCGAGCTCGATGTAGGGCTTATCGAGCAGGCGCCGATTGCGGGCCACCGCAACGGCCTGGTACGCGATCAGCGACAGGGCCCAGGTGGCAAGAATCAGCGCGACCTCCTGCTCGTAGTCCTTCAGGATCACGAACGGGGAGCGCAGATTGTGGGTCACCGGCTGTCCCGGTTTGAGCTGGTCCTGCGGGACCCACGGCTCGGCGAGGATCGCCTCGGCGCGCGGGCGGATGATGGTGGCATAGAGCGACTGCACGAGGATCGCGCTCACCAGCAGCGCGGCAAGACTGAACAGGGCTTCGCGGCCAACCGAGCGCATGAAAATGTCTCCTGCAAATAGGCGCACCGGCGCTCACGCGCCTGGCGCGCGAGCCGGCAAGCGCCGGCCGAAAGTGCCGGAAAATGCTAGCATTACACGCTTAAGCTTGGGGCGTTGTTGACGCTTTCGGGCGGCGCTGAAGCTGCGGAAGGACGGGTATGGCGTTCAAAATAATGATTCTCGGGGCAAACGGCTTCATCGGCAGCGCGCTCACCGACGCGATCCTGCGCACCCGGTCCTGGGAGGTATACGGCATCGACCTGGCGGACAACAAGCTGGGGGAGCTGCCGAAAAACGACCGCTTCCACTTCGTCGAAGGCGACATCACGATCAACAAGGAGTGGGTCGAGTACCACGTCAAGAAGTGCGACGCGGTAGTGCCGCTGGTGGCCATTGCCAATCCCGCGCAGTACGTGACTCACCCGTTGCGGGTGTTCGAGCTCGACTTCGAGGCCAACCTGGACGTCGTGCGCCATTGCGTCACGTACGGCAAGCGTCTGATTTTCCCCTCGACCTCCGAGATCTACGGCATGTCGCCCGATGCGGTACTGGACGAGGAGAGCAGTCCTCTGGTGTATGGCCCGATCAACAAGCAGCGCTGGATCTACGCCGCCTCCAAGCAGCTGCTCGACCGTGTCATCTTCGCCTACGGGGTGCGCGACAACCTCGACTACACCCTGTTCCGGCCGTTCAATTTCATCGGCCCGAATCTCGACAACGTCGAGGAGCCGAAGGAAGGCAGCTCGCGCGTGTTCACCCAGTTTCTCTCCAACGTGCTCTTCAAGCGGCCGATCAAGCTGGTCGACGGCGGCAGCCAGAAGCGCTCGTTTACCTACATCGACGATGCCATCGAATGCCTGCTGACAATCCTCGAGAACCAGGACGGCATCGCCAGCCGGCGCATTTTCAACATCGGCAACCCGGGCAACTGCATCTCGATCCGCGATCTCGCGCAGCGCACCATCAGGATTGCGCAGGAGTTCCCGGTGCTGCGCGACAACGCCAGGGCCACCGAGATCATCGATATCTCCGCCGGCGAGTACTACGGTAAGTATTACCAGGACATCCAGGTGCGCGTACCCAACATCGAAGCGGCGAAGCGCGATCTCGGCTGGCGGCCGACTACCGACATGGACACGGCAATCCGGCGCACCATCGAGTTCTACGTGAAGCAGGAAGGCTTCGGCACGCGTGCGGCGGCGATGGCGGGCATTTAGCACCCGCATCTGTCCGCAGCATGGGCTCACGACTCGGCTGGCTGGCGTGGATCATCCTCGCGGTTGCCTGGTTCGCAACGGTGCCGGTGCGGCCGATGCTCGATCCCGACGAGGGCCGTTACGCCGAGATTCCGCGCGAGATGCTCGCGAGCGGTGACTGGGTGACACCGCGCTTCGACGACCTGAAGTACTTCGAGAAGCCGCCGCTGCAGTACTGGGCGACGGCCGTGGCGTATGAGGCATTCGGCCTTAAGGAGTGGAGCTCGCGTCTGTGGGGCGTGGGACTGGCGTTCGCGTGCCTGCCGCTGGTGTTTGCGTGGGTGGCGCGCCTCTACGGGCGCGAGGGCGCGCTGCTGGCGCTCACGGCGCTCGCGGTCAGTCCGTTCTTCGTGATCATCGGACATCTCAACCTGCTGGACGGCAGCTTCACGTTCTGGCTCACGGCTGCGGTGCTGGCTTTCACGCTGGCGCAGACCCTGCCGGCGAAATCCCGCGCCGAACGGCGCTGGATGCTGATCGCCTGGGCGGCGGCCGCGCTGGCGCTGCTCTCCAAGGGAATCGTCGTCGGGGCGCTGGCCGGCGCGGCGCTCAGCCTCTACACGCTGAGCGAGCGTGACACGCTCACCTGGCGGCGGCTGCACCTGCTCCCGGGCCTGGCGTTGTTCCTGGTGCTTGCCGCCCCGTGGTTTATCATGGTGTCGCTGCGCAACCCAAGCTTCCCGGAATTCTTCTTCGTCCACGAGCATGTCACGCGCTTCCTCACCACGGTGCACCAGCGCGTGGAGCCGTGGTGGTACTTCCTGCCGTTGCTGCTGCTCGGCGTGCTGCCGTGGATCGCGCCGCTGGTGCGGGCCGGCCGCCGCGCCTGGCAGGACGCCGCGCTCAACACCACGGCTGGCGCTTCCGTGGCAGCAGCCTCTGAGGCGGGGCGGACGCGGTTCAGACCCCTCAAGTTCCTGCTGATCTTCGCCGCCGTGACGCTGCTGTTCTTCTCTGCTTCCGGATCCAAGCTTGCACCCTACATTCTGCCCATGCTGCCGGTGCTGGCTGTGGTTACCGGCGCTGCAAGCTGTGCCGGGGGCGAATTCGCGCGTCACGCGGCGCGCATCGGCGCCGGGCTGATCGTCTTCATTGCGGCGGGACTCCTTGTCTATAGCGCCCGGCGCAACAGCTACGTGCCGCAGCAGGCGCTGCTGTGGGCGCTGGCGGCCGCCGTCGCCGCGCTCGTTGCCGTGGCGGTCACGTTCAGAACGCGCCCTTCCATCCAAACCCCGGCGGCCATCGTGACGGCGGCAAGCGCGATCCTCGCGTGGCAGTGCCTGTTGTGCGAGTACACCCTCATCCCGCCGTCGCGCTCGGCGCGCGATCTGGTGAGCGCTGCACGTCCCTTCATCCGCGCGCACACGCCGCTCTACAGCGTAGGTCAGTATCGCGAGACCGTGTCACCGTACCTGGGGCGCACGCTGCAGCTGGTCGGTTATGAAGGCGAGCTGCAGTTCGGGCTGCAGGAGCAGCCGTACCGGCGCATGGCGCTGCCGGAATTCGTCGCCCGCTGGAGCGCAGGCGGCGACGCCGTGGCATTCTTCGATCCCGGAGTCTGGGACGCGTGGCGGCGGCGCGGCCTGCCGGGGCGCGTGATTGCCGCCGACAACTACACTGTCGCAGTGAGTCGCCTGTGAAGCTTGCCGATTTTGCCGTCCTGTCGTGTGGCGTACTGCTCAACGCGCTGGCGCAGCTGGGACTGAAAGCTGCCACCCGCGTAAGCGGTCCGCTGGTTGCCGGCGATGCCGGCGTGTGGAAGCGGGGGCTCGACCTGCTGGTCGTGCCCTCGTTATGGTATGCCCTGGGCGCTTACGGTCTGAGCGTCATCGTGTGGCTGGTGGGGCTGTCGCGGGTGCCGGTGAGCCAGGCATACCCGCTGCTGTCGCTCGGCTATGTCATCAACATCGGCCTCGCCTGGTGGCTGCTGGGCGAGGTACCCAACGCCCAGCGTGTTGCCGGTATCGGCATCATCGTGCTGGGGGTGGTGCTGGTGGCCCGCTCATGAATGATTCGAGCAAGCAAGTGAACCAGATGTTGCCTTTTACGCGTCCGAGTATCGACGAGGACACGATCGCCGCGGTGGCCGAGGTGCTGCGTTCGGGCTGGCTGGCCAGCGGACCGAAGGTGGCACAACTCGAGGCCGAGCTGTCGAGCTATTTCGGGGGACGGCCGGTGCGCACCCAGACCTCGGCGACCGCCGGACTGGAGATGGCACTGCTCGCCTGTGGCATCGGCAAGGGCGATGAAGTCATCACGCCGGCGCTGAGTTTCGTGGCGACCGCTAATGTCATCGTGCGCGTGGGCGCGCGCCCGGTGTTCGTGGACGTGGGACTGGACTCGCGCAACATCGACCTGGATCAGGTGGAGGCGGCGATCACGGCGCGCACCCGCGCCATCCTGCCGGTGCACTTTGCCGGCCTGCCGGTGGACATGGAGCGCCTCTACGCGATCGCCGCCAAGCATCGGCTGCGCGTCATCGAAGACGCCGCGCACGCGATCGGCTCGGCCTGGCGCGAGCGGCGCATCGGCAGCTTCGGCGACCTCGTGTGCTTCAGCTTTCACCCCAACAAGAACATCACCACCATCGAAGGTGGCGCGATCTCGGGCGGCTCGCCCGAAGAACTCAAGGCGATCGAGTTGCACCGCTGGCACGGCCAGGTGAAAACCGGAGCGGACGGTTTCGACACCCTGCTGGCCGGTGGCAAATACAATCTCTCGGACGTCGCGGCCGCGGTGGGCCTGGGACAGCTCAGGCGGCTCGAAGAATTCAACGCCCGACGCCGTACCCTGGTGGCGCGCTACTTCGAGCTGTGGGGCGCGGATCCTCCGCTGCGCTTGCCGGAGCGCGGTGACGCCGGCCACAGCTGGCACGTGTTTACCCCGCTCCTGCCGCTCGCGCAACTGCGCATCTCACGGCGCGAGTTCATGGCAGCGATGAAGGAGCACGGCATCGGCGTCGGGGTCCACTACCCGGCGATCCACCTGTTCAGCGCCTACCGGGCGCTCGGCTATCGCGAGGGGCAATTTCCCAACGCGGAGCGCATCGGACGCGAGACCGTGACGCTGCCGCTGTTCCCGGCGATGCAGCCGCACGATGTCGAGCGCGTGGTGCGCGCGGTCAACGACATCGTGCGTGGAGCTTAGCGCATGAACCCGCAGGTTTCCGTGGTCATCCCGGTGTTCAACGAGGAGGAGGGGCTGCCACTGCTGTTCGAGCGCCTCTACCCCGCGCTCGATGCGCTCGGGCGCTCTTACGAAATCGTGTTCGTCGATGACGGCAGCGCCGATCGCTCGGTCGCGGAGCTGCGCGAGCAGTTCGAGCGGCGGCCGGACGTGACACGGGTGGTGCTGCTGGCGCGCAATGCCGGCCAGCACCTGGCGATTCTCGCCGCCTTTGCACAGACCCGCGGGACTTACGTGATCACGCTCGATGCCGACCTGCAAAACCCGCCGGAGGAGATCGCGCGCCTCATCGCCGCCATGGATGCCGGCGCGGATTACGTCGGCACCATCCGCAAGCGCCGCCGCGACGTGCTGTGGCGCAAGCTGGCCTCGGGGCTGATGAATCGCGTACGCGAGG
>DASWUP010000084.1:0-11930 GCA_036401635.1 Steroidobacteraceae bacterium | reverse complement strand
GACAAGGGCACCGCCACCTTCTCCGACATCGCCAACGCCATTGCGGCAGAGTACGGCTTTTGGCTCGGGGACGCGTTCGCCTCCGGCGGCTCCGCGGGCTATGACCACAAGAAAATGGGCATCACCGCGCGCGGTGCCTGGGAGTGCGTCAAGCGGCACTTTCGCGAGATGGGCATCGACACGCAGAAGATGGACTTCACCGTCGCGGGCATCGGCGACATGTCGGGAGACGTATTCGGCAACGGCATGCTGTTATCGCGGCACACCCGCCTGCAGGCCGCCTTCGATCACCGTCACATCTTTCTCGACCCGCACCCGGACCCGGCGGTGAGTCTCGCCGAACGCGCCCGTCTGTTCGCGCTGTCGCGCTCGAGCTGGGACGACTACGATCGCAAGAAGCTCTCGCGCGGCGGCGGTATCTTCGCGCGCGCGGCGAAATCGATCGCGCTGCCCGCAGAGGCGCGCGCGCTGCTGGGACTGGAGAGCGCGAGCGCCGCGCCGAACGAGATCATCCGCGCCATCCTGCGCATGCCGGTTGACCTGCTGTGGAACGGCGGCATCGGCACTTACGTGAAGGCGAGTGACGAGAGAAACGCCGAGATCGGCGACCGCACCAACGACGCGGTGCGCATCAACGGCGGCGAGCTGCGAGCCAAGGTGGTCGGCGAAGGCGGCAATCTTGGGCTGTCGCAGCGCGGGCGCGTCGAATACGCGCTCGCCCGGGGTCGCCTCAACACCGACTTCATCGACAACTCCGCCGGCGTCAACACCTCGGACGTCGAGGTGAACATCAAGATCCTGCTCAACCCGCTGGTAGCGGAGGGCAAGCTGACGCGCGGCAATCGCAACCGCCTGCTCGCGCGCATGACCAACGAGGTCGCAGCGCTGGTGCTGCGCAACAACTACCTGCAGGCACAGGCGATCAGCACGCTCGAGCTGCAATCTACGGCGCGCCTGCCGGAATTCCAGCATCTCATCCGCTCACTCGAGCGCTCCGGAGAGCTCAACCGCGCCCTCGAGTTTCTGCCCACCGACGATGAGCTCGCCGAGCGCCGCAAGGGCGGCGTCGGGCTCACGCGTCCGGAGCTGGCGATCCTGCTCGCCTACAGCAAGATCTGGCTGAATAACCACCTGCTCGCCTCGGACGTCCCGGAGGATCCCTACCTGTCGTCGGAGCTGGAGCGCTACTTCCCTGCTCCGGTGCGAGAGCGCTTCCCGCGCGCCATCGTCCATCACCGGTTGCGCCGCGAGATCATCGCCATGGCCACCACCAACAGCCTGGTCAACCGCATGGGGCCGACGTTCGTGCCGCGGGCGCAGGAGGACACCGGCGCGGAGCCGGCCCAGATCGCGCGCGCTTACAGCGCGGCGCGCGAGATCTTCGCGATGCGCGCCGTCTGGGAGCACATCGAGGCCCTCGACAACAAGGTACCGGCCAAGCTGCAGTACGAGGCCGCATTTCAGACCAGCCGCCTGCTGCGGCACGCCACCTACTGGCTGCTCACCTCGCGCAGCAGCGCTCTGCAGGTCGATGCCGCCGTGGGGGAGTTCCGCGACGGCGTGCAGGAGCTGGCGGCGGAGATCGCCCAGGTGCTCACCGGAGCCGAGCTGGCGCGCTTTGACCAGGGCCGCACGCGCTATACAGAAGCGGGCCTGCCGCCGCCGCTCGCGGCGCGCGTGGCCAGCCTCGAAGCGCTCAACGCCGCACTCGACATCGTGGAGATCTCAACCGCAGATCGCGTCAGCGTCGCCGAGACCGCCCGCGTGTACTTCGAAGTCGGCACACGCATCGGCTTTGACTGGCTGCGCGCGGGCATCGAGAAGCTGACGGTCGAGGGTCCGTGGCAGGCGATCGCCCGCACCGGGCTGCGCGATGCGGCGCTGCGGGTTCAGCGGCGCCTCACCGAGCGGGTGCTGGCGCGCAAGGACCGCGGCACCGCCGAGTCGCGCGTCACCGCCTGGGTGGAAGCGGCCGGCAAGGACGTGGCGCACTGGCAGCGTACGCTCGCGGACATGCGCGCCGCGGGCGCGGGCGACTTTGCTACGCTGACGGTCGGCGTCGAGTCGGTGCGCAAGCTCGCGAACTAAAGCGCCTAACAGCGAAGACCCCAACGTGACCGGAAAGCTGATTCTGGTTCGCCACGGCCAGAGCACCTGGAACGCCGAGAACCTGTTCACCGGCTGGACCGACGTCGATCTGTCGGTTTCCGGCCGCGCCGAGGCGGTGCAGGCGGGACGCGAGTTGCTCTCGCAAGCTGTGGGCGTCGACGTGGCGTTCACCTCGGTGTTGAAGCGCGCCATCCGCACCCTGTGGATCATGCTCGATGAGATGGATCGCATGTGGATCCCGGTGGAGCGCTCCTGGCGGCTGAACGAGCGCCACTACGGGGCGCTGCAGGGGCTCAACAAGGCGCAGACGGTCGCGCAGCACGGTGAAGCCCAGGTGAAGATCTGGCGCCGCAGTTACGACATTGCGCCGCCGCCGCTCACCAGCGACGATCCGCGCCACCCGCGCTTCGACCCGCGCTACGCCGGCATCGATCCGCAGGAGCTGCCCGCCACCGAGTCGTTGCAGGATACGCTCGCGCGCGTGCGGCCTTCCTGGCACGCGCGCATCGCGCCCGAACTGCGCTCAGGCCGCAATGTGCTGGTGGTGGCGCACGGCAACAGCCTGCGCGCCATGGTGAAGATGCTCGATGAGATCCCCGAGAGCGAAATCGTCGAGCTCAACATTCCGACCGGCGTACCGCTGCTCTACGAGCTCAACGACGAGCTGCGGCCCCGCGGCAGCCGCTACCTCGGCGATCCGGCCGCGATCGCCGCCGCAGCTGACGCGGTCAGGCGCCAGACCGAAAAGCGCTGACGGCGCGCCAGACCAATAAGCCGCGGTGCGCGAGCGCCTCACGCCGCCCAGCCGTCGTAGCGCCCGTGGTACTCGGCGGCGAGCGCCCCCAGGCGGCGGCTGATGTCCTGCACGTCCGGCACGACCAGGCGCATGGTCTTGGCGGCGTGCAGACTGAAGCCGAGTTCCGGGTCGTTCTCCAGGGGCTTCACGTCGACACTGAACTCCGGCTCGAGCCGTGCGCGCGCTCCCTGGCAGGCGGCCTCATCGGGCAGGGCGAGGAAGAAATCGACCCGGTAGTCGTTGAAGGGCGCGTAACCCTGCGAGCGCAGGCGCCCGATGATCTGCTCGTCCCAGCTTTCGGCGCGCGAGCTGCGCGCCGCACGCAGCTTGCCGTAGACGCGCACCACGATGAGCCCCAGGGCCGCGACCAGCGCCACAAAAAACCACGTCATGACCCGCTCACCCCCTGCGGCTTAGCGTCAGCCCGCCTCGGGAAATCGCGGCTTGCGCTTCTCGAGAAACGCATCGATGCCTTCGGCGCCCTCCGCGCTCACGGCGCGGGCGGCGATGGTCTCGCCTTCGAGAACCATCTGCGACTCGAAGGCGCCGAGGGAGTGCGCGATCAGGCGCTTGGTGGCGCCGTAGGCGCCGCGCGCGCCGCGCGTCAGTTGTTCGGCGATTTCCAGCGCGCGCGCCGGCAGCTGCTCATCCGTCACGACCTCGTTCACCAGGCCCCAGCTGAGCGCCTCGGCGGCCGGTAAGGCGCGGTTGAGCAGCAGCAACTCCATGGCACGCTTCACGCCGACGATCCGCGGCAGCAGGAACGAGGTCCCGGCATCGGGCGTGAGGCCCACGTTGGTGTAGGCGAGGTTGAACATCGAGCTGCGCCCGCACAGCGCGAGGTCCGCCATGGCGACCAGGCCCACGCCCGCTCCCGCAGCGGTGCCGTTGACCGCGGCGATCACCGGGGCGTCCATGCGCACAAAGTGCGAAATCGCCGCGTGCAGATAGGTGGTGAGCTCGCGCACGTAGTCATTCGCGGCGCGCTCGCGCGCCGCCATGCCGCGCAGGTCGCCGCCGAAGCAGAAATGGCGGCCGGCGCCCGTCAGGACGACCGCGCGCACCGCGGCGTTGCGCGCGCAGGTCATAGCGGCGGCCAGCAGATCCATCGCCATCTGCAGGTTGAGCGTGTTGGCGCTCTGCGGGCGGTTCAGCGTGACGAGCGCCACGGCACCGCGGGTTTCCACCTCGATACTGTCGGTAGCCATCGCCCGCTACTCGTCGGGCGCGATCCGCACGCGCAGGCCGGCAAGCTCCGGGGTGAATTCGACCTGGCAAGAGAGACGCGAATTCTCCTGGTGGTGGGACAGTTCCGACAGCAGCTCGCGCTCATCCGACATCATGACCGGCAGCCGCGCCTGCCACTCCGGATCCACGTACACGTGACAGGTCGCGCAGGAGCACATGCCGCCGCAGATGGCCGCGACACCGTAGTCGAGCTCGCGCAGGTTCTCCATCACTTTCAGTCCGGTCTTGCCGTCTACTTCGTGCTCGATTCCGTCGCGGTCCACGACTCGCATCAGCGCCATGCAGCTACCCGAAAACCCGTAAGGACTTGCTTGAGGCGGAGGTGCCCCTAATCTGCTAGTTTGCCGGTTCGCCATGCAGGCCGCCAGCCCACGGCGGGCGTGTGCGTGTCAGGCCGGCGGCAGGGGCCCCAGCACCTTCATCACGAACACGGCCTTGTCAGATCCTTTTCCCAGACTCTCGAATGTTGTGTGCAGCTCCCGTCGCAGTGCCTCCATGACCTCCTCGTATGCTCCGAACACCTGCGTGCTCAGGCTGTTCGTCACGACCTTGAGACGGGGATCCTGGTTGAGGCGCGCGACGAACGCGCGAATCGCCGGAATGAAGGCGCTCGTGAGGGGGTACAGGCTGATCTCGACCCCGATGTCCATGCGTGTCTCCTGCGCAGTAAGAGCTCCGCGCCAGTATTGCATGCGCCGCTTCGAGGCAGCTGCGGCTATGATCGGGCCTGCGGACTAGAATTGCCTGCCAGGGCGCAAACGGCGGGTGAGGAACGATGACGCGCAAGATCCAGGTTCATCAGGTTGACGCGTTCACCCGCGAACCCTTCACCGGAAACCCGACCGGTGTGGTGCTGAATGCCGATGCGCTGTCCGAGGCGCAGATGCTCGCCATCGCGCGCGAGCTCAACAACGCCGAGACCGCCTTTGTCCTCTCCCCGGACGGCGCGGATCACACGGTGCGGGCGCGCTTCTTCACCCCGCGCAGCGAGGCCGGGTTCGTAGGTCACGCCACCGTCGCCGCGCAGTACGTGTTATCGCGCCGACACGACGCGCCGCGCCTGCAGCGGCAGAAGTCCAAGGCCGGGATCGTCGACATCGAGGTGCGCGGCACCGACCCTGAGCGGCGCATCGCGATCCGTCGCAGCCCCCCGGCCCTCGGGCGCGAGCTCAACGACCGCGAGCGACTCGCGGTGCTCGATGCACTGGCGCTCGCCTCCGAGAGTCTCGACCCGCGCATACCGCTGCGTATCGTCGGGGCGACCGGCACGCGGCTGCTGATCGCGGTGCGTGGACCCGGGCCCCTCAAGCAACTGAAACCCGACCTCGCGCGGCTCACGACGCTGTCGGCGCAGATCGGCGCGGCCGGTTACTTCGTTTTCACCCTCACGCCGAGTGCCCCCGACCATCTGACCGAGTCGCGCATGTTCTGCCCGGCGCTCGGCATCGCCGAGGATCCAGTCAGCGGCAACGCCCACGGGCTGCTGGGAGCTTATCTCGCGCAGCTGCGACTGCTCACGCGCAGCGGCGAGCGCGCGCACTTTTCCGGCGTCCAGGGGCACTCGCTGCATCGGCCCGGACGGGTCGAGGTCGAGCTTGAATTCAGCGGCGATGAGCTCGCCGGCGTCTGGATCAGCGGCCAGGCGGTATCGATATTCGAGACCGAGATGGTGTTTTAGTAAGCGTCATGCCCCAGTTCGAAGCCGCCCTGAAGCTTGCCGAGGTGCCGCTGGGAAGCATGCGCACCTGTGTCATCGGCGGGCGCGAGATCGTGATCTGTCACACCCGTGAAGGCGTGTTCGCACTCGACAACATCTGCACCCACGCGCATGCGCGCCTGAGCGAGGGGCGGCTGCGCGCCACGCGGCTGGTCTGCCCGTTGCATGGCGCCTCGTTCGACATCCGTGACGGCCGGGTGCTCGGGCCGCCCGCGGAAGTGCCGCTGCCCGCGCACGCAGTGCGCCTTATCGACGGCGCCATCGAAGTGGCGGTCAACCCGGCCCCGCCTTAGGTGGCGGAGGGCACGCGCCGCACCAGCCAGGCGGCCGGCAGCGTGACGCACGCGCCGATCAGAAAAGGTGCCGCCGCTCCCAACACCGCATAGATCGGACCGGACGTGAAGGGTCCGATCACACGCGCCAGACTCCCGCTCGCCACGTACGCGCCCAGCACCGCCCCGCGGTCGTGACCGCGCGACTGCTTCGAGGCGAGCGCGAACGCGCTCGGGTTGTAGGCGCCGAGCCCGGTGCCGCACAACACCAGCCCGATAACGGTGACGGCGAGCGTCGGTGCCTCGGCGAGGGTAATGAGTCCCGCCACGTAGGCAAGCACGCCGAACATTGCCAGGCGCGCCTCTCCGAGCCGCGGAGCGAGGATGCGCACCGCCCCGCCCTGCATCAGCAGCGCCGGCAGGGCGACGCCAAACAACAGAAATCCGACGGTGCGCGGCCCGAAGCCGTACTTGTGCAACGCCCAGATGGCGAAGATCGATTCGAGGATCGACTGCGAGTAGGTCACGATGAGCGTCGCGGCGGCGAGCAGGGCGAGCGCCGGGCGCTCGCGCAGCAATCGCCATGATCCGCTCCGTGGCTGGTCGGGCTGCCGCAGCCGGTTCGCGGCGCTATGACTCTCCGGCAGCACAAATCGCACCAGCAGGAGCGCGAGCACGCTCAGGCACGCCGAAACCACCGCCGGTGCCACGAAATCCGCGCGTGCCGGATCCTGGCCCGCCAGCAGTCCGCCCAATGGCGGGCCGAGCGTGAAGCCGATGCCGATGGCCGCCCCGATCAGACCGAATGATGCCGCGCGCTTCTCCGGGGCGCTCACGTCGGAGGTGTAGGCGAAGGCCGCGGCGATATTGCCGGCCATGAAACCGGCGAGCATGCGCGAGGCAAGCAGCCACCAGATGTTGCGCGCGCAACCGAGCAGCACATACGACACGCAGGCACCGGCGAGACTGCTCATGAGGATCGGCCGCCGCCCGTAGCGATCACTCAGGCGGCCCCACAGAGGCGCCGCCACCAGCTGGCACAGCGAATAGCTGCCGAGCACCGGGGTGATGAACTGCGGCGCCGTGCCGAAGCGCTCCGCCATGTACGGCACCAGCGGAATCAGGATGCCGAATCCGAGCGTATCGATGATGCTGAAGACAAACAGCGCTCCGAGCTGTCGGCGCACCCTCCCTCCCCTCAAGGCGCCAGGCCCATCCGGACGAAGGGTGGCCTCACCGTGCGGCTCCGGCAAGCGCCTGGCTGCGCTCGGGGGATGAGCGGATCGGACCGCAATACAGCGCGCGACCACGCGCCAACTCGAGTTCATGGCTTGCGCTGCCAAGCCATTCGCCCGCGCGATGTGCGCTCACCACCACGGCCGTGCCGCCCGCGGCCAGGGCCAGCACGCGCTGCACGAGGGCGTGGCGCGTGGCAGTGTCGACGCCCGCAAAGGGCTCATCCAGCTGCAGCAGCTCCGGCTCGCGCACCCAGGCGCGTGCAAACAACACGCGCCGCGACTGCCCGTAGCGCCGTGCCGCGGACCGATCGGCTGCGCCTGGCGCATCGTTGAGTCCGACGCTCGCGCGGCGCCCGGATTGCACCGCCTCGGCCACGGTGAGCTGCGGCGGATGATCGGCTTGCAGATGCGGAGCGACGAGGCCCACCCGTTTCTTGGAGACCTCCAGGGGCACCCCCGGACCCACGCCCGCGCGCTCGAGCATTCCGCCGACGGCGACGCCGTGATCGCCATACACAGTGCGCAACAGCGTCGTCTTGCCCGAACCATTGCGCCCATGGATCACCCAGAACTCCCCGGCCCGCACCGTGAGGGAAATCCCGTCGAGCACGCAGCACTGATCCAGATACACCCGCGCGTTGATCAAGCGCACCAGGCTCCGCCCGTCGGTGCGGGCGGCACGCCGCGCGTGCGCCGCCGGCGACGCGTGCGTCGCGCTCGCAGGTAGGTCTTCCATCCGGTGCGTGGCGAGCACACAGGGCAGGCGCCCCGTCTGCCGCGCGAGCCAGCGCCCAACGCGCGCGCGGTTGATCTCATCCAGTCCGTTCAGCACTTCGTCGAGCAGCAACAGCCGCGGGCGCGATACCAGCGCCCGCGCCAGCAGGATAACCCGCCGTTCCCCGTATGACAGGGACAGGAAGCGGCGCGACGCCAGATGCGCGACGGCGAGACGCGCAAGCGCTCGGCGAATGCGCAGCCGGTCGAGTGCGCTCAGTGCATCGAGGGGGATATCGGTTCGATACAGACCGGTCCCGACGATTCGCTCGACCGCCATATTCCAGCCGTAGCGCTGATATCTGTCCTGGCGCTCCGCGCCGAGATACGCGATTTCGTCCTTGACTTCGAAGGGTGTCCTGCTGAGCTCCCGGCCCAGGAGGTAGTGGCGCGTCGCGCGTGGCGAAGGGGGGGGCCACACGGCGCCGGCCAGCACCCCGCGTTGCCCCGGCCGGATGCTCCAGCTGATGTCCTTCAGGACGTAACGCCCGGCGCGGTGCAAATTGACGTGCGCGAGGCGCACTTCGAGGTACCGCGTGGCGCCCATCGGGCGCATTGGATCACAGCCGCGGCCCACGAATCGGTTATTCTTTATCCAATGCAACTGCGGCTGCTCGCGCCCCGATACTGGCTCACCTGGGCGGGCCTGGGATTGCTGCGTGTGCTGGCGCTGCTGCCGTTTCCGTTGATGGTGCGCCTCGGAAGTGTGTTGGGCGCCGCGCTGCGCCACTTACCCATCTCCTTTGTCAAAACGGCGCGGCGCAACATCGAGCTGTGCTTTCCCGAACTGAGCCCGCAGGCGCGCGAACGGCTGCTGGATCAGCACTTTGCAAGTCTAGGCATCGCGTTACTGGAAATACCGATGGCCTGGTGGATTTCGCCCGCGCGACTCGCCCGGATCGTACACATCGAGGGCGCCGAGCATCTGCAGGCCGCTATTGCGCGCGGCCGCGGCGTCATTCTCCTCACCGCCCATTTCACCCCCATGGAGATGGCGGCCCGCGTGCTGGTATCCGTCGCGCCGGTCGGGTTTCTCTACCGCCCGACCAAGAATGAGGTGCTGGCATACGCCCTGCAACGCTTCCGCTGTGCGCACGGCGGCCATGGCATCCCCAAGGACAACATTCGTGCCTTCATCACGGCGCTGAAGAACAACGAGTGCGTGTGGTATGCGCCCGATCAGAGCTATCGCAACAAGGGCGCGGAAATGGTGCCGCTGTTCGGCATCCCGGCGGCCACCAACACCCTCACCTCGCGCCTGGCGCGCGTGACCGGAGCCACGGTGTTGCCGTACTTCCTGCAGCGCCTGCCGGGAACGCAGGGCTACCGGGCGCTCATCCATCCACCGCTCGAGAACTTCCCGAGCGACTGCCCGGCGGCCGACACCGAGCGCTTCAATCGTATGATTGAGGCGCAGGTGCGCATCGCCCCCGAGCAGTACCTGTGGATCCACCGCCGCTTCAAGGGTCTCTCCGAGGACTATCCGGATTACTACGGACGGCAGGCGCCGCGCCGGGCGTGAGCGATCCAACGGAGGCAAGCTACGACCTGCTGGTCGTAGGCGGGGGGATTAACGGCTCTGGCATCGCCCGCGACGCCGCCGGACGTGGACTGAGGGTGTTGCTGTGCGAGCAGCACGATCTGGCAGCGCACACCTCCTCCGCCAGCACTAAGCTGATCCACGGCGGTCTGCGCTATCTCGAGGAGTTCCACTTCCGCCTGGTGCGCAAGGCGTTGCAGGAGCGCGAGGTGCTGCTGGGAGCGGCGCCGCACATCATGCGCCCGCTGCGCTTCATCATGCCGCACGCCGCGCACCTGCGCCCGGCCTGGATGATCCGCGCCGGCCTGTTTCTCTACGATCACCTGGCCACCCGCTCGCGCCTGGCGGCTTCCGCATCCGTCGACCTGCGCACGCATATCGCCGGGGAACCGCTCAAGGCCGGCTACCGGCGCGGCTTCGTATACTCCGACGGACAGACCGACGATGCGCGACTGGTGGTGCTGAACACACTCGATGCGCAGGCGCGCGGCGCCACCATCCTCACGCGCACCCGCTGTGAGCGGCTCACGCCGCACGGCGGCACCTGGAGCGCGCTTCTCACCGCCGGGCACGAGCAGCGCTTCATCAACGCACGCGCGGTGGTGAACGCCACCGGTCCGTGGGTGAGTCGCTTTGTCGGGGAGGTCACACCGGTACGTGCGGCGCATCAGGTGCGGCTGGTGAAGGGCAGCCACATCGTCGTGCCGCGGCTGTTCGCGCATCGCTTCGCCTACATCTTCCAGAACGAAGACCGGCGTATCGTGTTCGCGATTCCTTACGAGCACGAGTTCACGCTGCTGGGCACCACGGATGTGGATTTCAGCGGGGATCCTGCCGCGGTAGCCATCGATGCTCAGGAAGCGTCCTACCTGTGCACGCTCGCCAACCGCTACTTCCGCCAGCAGATCACGCCCGCGCATGTCGTCTGGAGTTACGCCGGTGTGCGCCCGCTGCTCGCCGATGAATCGAGTGACCCGACCAGCGTCACGCGCGACTACGCCCTCGAGCTCGATCAGCAGCCCGCGCCGCTGCTGTCGGTGTTCGGGGGCAAGATCACCACCTATCGCCGCCTGGCGCAGGACGCGGTGAATCAGCTCGCTGCGACTCTCGGTGTGCGCGCGGGTCCCTGGACCGCGGGCGCGACGCTTCCCGGCGGTGACCTGCCGCAAGGCAGCTTCGCGGTGTTTCTGCGCACCGTCGAGCGGCGCTACCCGTGGCTGCCCGCGAAGCTGCGCCTGCGCTGTGCCCATGCGTACGGCACGCGCCTCGAGCGCGTGCTCGGCACGGCGCGCGCGCCCGCGGACCTGGGCCGCGAGCTGTTGCCGCAACTGTACGAGCGCGAGGTCGAGTACCTGTGTCGCGAGGAGTTTGCGCGCACCACGCAAGACATTCTGTGGCGGCGGACCAAGCTCGGTCTGCAGCTGCTGAACGCCGACCCAGGCCCTCTTGAGCGCTGGCTCGAGGCCAGCGCCCGCGAGACTTAGGCACGCGTCGCGATGCGGCGACACGGCGCCTGTGACCAGCATCGCGTTCTCCGCGGCCGCGCCTGCGATCGGACGACCCACCGTGCTAGCGTGGCGCCGGGAGCCTATGACCGTATGTGAATGCCGATGATCACCGATTCAGTACTTGCCGCCATCATTGCGGGAACCGCGACGCTGTCGGCGTCGATGCTGCAACTGCGATCCGCACTGCTCAGGCAGACGACGCGCGGCGAGTCGGCCACCCGCCGTAAGAGCCGCATCCAGCTGATTATCCTGTCCGTCGTGGTCGGCGCGGCGGCCATTTCGGGCTTCGCGCTCTCGCAATGGCTCAGCTCAGGCGAACGCCTGGCGCAGAGCACGATGCAACGGGAGCTGCAGGCGCGCGTCGCGGAGATCAGCCGCACCGCCAACCAGCTCGAGCTCACCCGCGCCGGTGTACGCGCCGAGATCGAGACCGGGGTGCTGCGCCAGATCGGCACCGACGGCGTGCTCGTCATGGCCACGGTGGCCGCGTGCCGGCCCGCACTCGTGATCAGTGCGCCAGGCACGGCCTCACCCCCCGGTGTGTCGGCGGAAGCGGCCGCCCCCGCCACCCGCGCTTGCACCGAAGCCGAGGCCAGCCCGGTAACGCTGTGCGCCACGATTCCAGAGCGCGCCAAGGTCACGGAAGTGGAGCTCTTCAGCCGCCTCGCGGACACCGATGCGCCCTGGAGCGCGAACCGCGTCATGCCCGGGCAGGAATCGGGGCAGGC
>DASWUP010000083.1:0-5122 GCA_036401635.1 Steroidobacteraceae bacterium | reverse complement strand
GCGAACGGTGCGGCGGGTGCGGCCGCCGACGGCCGCATCTTGCGCTCCAGGCACTCGCGGATGATTTGCAGCGCCGGGCGAGCGTTCGGCGGCAACTCGACCGCGCTTGTCTTCAAAGGCGTGGTGCGGTTGCCCCAGCGCACGACATGTGCGCAGTAACTCAAGCCCCCGCCGAAACCGGGCAACAGCAGCAGCGCCCCGGCGCGCACGCGCTGCTCCTCCAGCGCTTCGCACAGGGCGACCGGCACGGTGGCCGCCGACATGTTGCCGTAGCGCTGGATGTTCACGTACACGCGCTCCTTCGGCACGTGCGCGCGCTTGGCGACCGCTTCGATGATGCGCAGGTTCGCCTGGTGCGGCACCACCAGGTCCACGTCCTGGGGCTTTAGGTTCAGGCGCGTGAGCGTGTCCTCGCAGGCGCCGCTCATGCCCTGCACGGCGCGCTTGAAGATTTCCTGGCCTTCGAACTGCCAGCGGGTGATGCCGTAGAGCACGCCGCGGTTGGCATAGCGCCCGCCCATGCCCTGCACGCGCAGGATCTCGCGCGCGTCGCCGTAGCAGCCGAGCTTTTCGGCGAGCACGCCTTCCTCGCGATCGCTGGCCTCGAGCACCACCGCCGCGGCGCCATCGCCAAACAACACGGCGACATCCCGGTCGCTCCAGTCCATGAAGGGAGAGATGAGCTCCGCGCCGATCACCAGCGCGTTGCGCACCACCTTCGTGCGGATCAGGGCGGTGGCGGTGGACAGTCCGTAGAGAAAACTGGTGCAGGCGGTATTGATGTCGAAGGCCGCCGTGGGCTGCGCGCCGATGCGGACCTGGATGCCTGAAGCCATGTTCGGCACCTGGTCCTCATGACTGCAGGTGCCGAACACGATGAGCTCGATGCTGCTGCCGGCGATTCCTGCGGCGGCGAGTGCGCGCGCTGCCGCGACATACGCGAGCTCTTCCAGGCCGACGTGGGAGATGCGCCGCTCGCGAATCCCGGTGCGACTGACGATCCACTCGTCGCTGGTGTCGAGAATGCTGGAAAGATCGTGATTGGTGAGCACCGCCGGCGGCAGGCACTTGCCCCAGCCGGTGATGGCCGCGTGGGTCACAGACTAAGCCCCCCCATGCTTGGGTAAGAATAGCAGCCCGGCGCTTCAATCGGTGTACCGGGAGGTTTCCCGCCGTGCTAGCGCCGCACTGAATCCGGCGCGTAATCGAACGAGTCGAAGTAGAAACGCTCCGCGGGCAGGCGGTGACGCGGAAAGCCGGCGCGCATCGCTTCGATCATTGCCGGCGGACCGGCGGCGTACACCTCGAAGCGCGCCAGGTTCGGGTAGTCGGCGAGCACCGCCTCATGTACCCAGCCCGCGCGATGATGCGCAGCTTCGGCCGCGGTCGCCTCCGACAGGACGGCGGTGAAGCTCAGCTGCGGATGCCGGCGCACCCACTCCAGCACCAGCTCTTCCTCATACAGGTCCCGCGTATGGCGCGCGCCCCAGTAGAAGTGCAGCTCGCGCCGGATACCGGTCTCCAGCACGTGCCGCAGCATCGACTTCAGCGGTGCGAAGCCGGTGCCACCGGCGATCATGAGCGCAGGACCTGAGCCTTCGCGATAGCTGAATTGTCCCACCGGCCCCTCGATCCGCAGCAACGAGCCAATGCCGAGCGCAGGGCTGGTGTCCGCCGACGTCGCGCCCGCTGCCGGCCGGAACAGCCGCTCGCTGAATCCTCCGCCGCTAACCCGCCGCACGTGCAGCTCGATGAGCTCGCTGTCGTGCGGCGGGCTTGCGATGGAGAAGCTGCGGCGCCGGCCGCCCTCGAGCAGCACGTCCAGGTATTGCCCGGGATGGAAGCGCAGGCGCTCCACGGCCGGCAGTCGCAGCCACACCTGCATCACGTCGGGCGCGAGCTGCCTCAAGCGCGCAATCCGGCACGGCAGGGTCTTGATCTGGACATCCGCGACGCTGGCGATGAAGCGCGCTTCCACCGTGAGGTCCGAATCCGCGCGCGCCTGGCACAGCAGGATGTGGCCGCTTTGCGCCTCTTCCGCGGTGATGCCGAGCGGCGGCGGGCCGTCGGGGTAGTGGATCTGCCCGGACAACAGGCGTGCGCGGCACGAGCCGCAGTGGCCGGACTTGCAACTGTGTGGCAGGTTGAGTCCGGCGGTGAGCGCGGCTTGCAGCACCGGCTGTCCGGGCGCGACACGCAGCGTGCGCCCGTGCGGTTCGATGCGTACGCTGTGCTCGTCAGGGCTCAAGAGTCGCGCTCCTTACCTGACCGCGCGGGCGCGGTGTCATAAAGCGTGGCTAGACTAGCCGCCCCCGGACTCGAAGGCCAAGGAGCTGCCGTGTTCGTGAACCCCCCGGCGGAGGCGATCGCACAGCTGCTGCGCGCCGCCCACAGCATCGCGATCGTAGGCCTCTCGGCCGATCGCACCCGCCCGAGCCACGGTGTTGCGCGTGCCCTGCAGCGCTTCGGCTACCGGATCATCCCCGTGACGCCCTCGGCCGAGAGCATCCTGGGCGAGCCGGCGGTGCCCTCGCTGGATCAGCTGCCCGAAGTGCTGGGCCGCGACGAGCGGGTCGACATTGTCGATGTATTCCGCCGTCCCGAGCATGTGGCGGGGATCGTCGCGGACTGCATTCGCCTGAAGCTCCCGGCGCTGTGGCTGCAGGAAGGTGTCATCGACCAGGCTGCCGCCGAGCGCGCGGTGCAGGCCGGGATTTTCACGGTCATGGATCGTTGCCTGTTCAAGGTCCGCGCGGCGCTGCGTGAGTGATGCGAGGCTGCGGGACGTCTGCGCACCCGGTGTTTTGCGTTATCCTTCGGCGTGATGCGCATCGATTTCACGAAGATGCACGGGGTCGGCAACGATTTCGTCGTGTTCGATGCGCCCGCCGACCCGTCCCTCCTCAGGCCCGAGCTGCTGCGCCGCCTCGGGGATCGCCGCACCGGCATCGGGTTTGACCAGGCGCTGGTGCTGGAGCGGCCCAGGCGAGCGGACACCGCCGTGTACTACCGGATCTTCAACTCGGACGGCGACGAGGTCGAGCAATGCGGCAACGGCGCGCGCTGTATTGCCGCGCTCCTGCATCACCGCGGCAGTACCCGCAACGGCTCGGTCACACTCGAGGGTCCCGCCGGCATCGTGCGCGCGCGCATCGAGGCCGGCCGTGGCGTGTCGGTTGACATGGGCGTGCCCAACTTCGACCCCCGCTCGCTGCCCTTTGAGGCGCCGCGCGAAGCGGACAGCTACCCCCTGGAGCTCGCCCGCGGCCGCACGTTCGACATCGCTGCGGTCTCGATGGGCAATCCCCACGCCGTGCTCGCCGTAGACTCGGTTGAGGCGGCGCCGGTGGCGGCGCTCGGACCGGAGATCGAGAGCCATCCGCGCTTTCCGAGGCGCGTGAACGTCGGCTTTCTCGAGATCGTGCATAGCGCTCAGGTGCGCCTGCGCGTGTACGAACGCGGCGCCGGCGAGACGCTCAGCTGCGGCACCGGCGCCTGTGCGGCGGTCGCCGTGGGGCGCCGGCGTGGGCTGCTCGATCCGCAAGTGCGGGTAGGCGTGCGCGGCGGCGAGTTACGCGTAAACTGGGCGGGTCCAGGGGAACACATCTGGCTGACCGGTTCGGCAGAAATATCCTTCGCAGGTCACGTCGAGGTCTGAAACTATGACGACACGAGAGGCTCGCGGTCTCACCGCGGTAGACGCCGAAGAAGAGTCCATCGCGAGTTATCTGCAGCGCAATCCCGATTTCTTCGAGCGCCATCAGGCGGTGCTTGCGCGGCTGCGCTTGCCGCACGCGCGCGGCGGCTCGACCATCTCGCTGGTCGAGCGCCAGATCGGGGTGTTGCGCGAGAAGCAGGCGGCCCTGGAGAGCAAGCTCGCGGAGCTGGTGCGGGTGGCACGCGCGAACGACGCCATCTCCGAGCGACTGCATCGCTTCACGCGCCGGCTGCTGCGCGCCGTGCCGCGCGAGCAGGCGCTGGCGCACATCGAAGCGGGTTTGCGCGAGGACTTCGATGCCTTCCACGCCGCTCTGATACTGATCGGCGAACCGCTTGCTCCGGCCACCTCACCGCGCTTCGTACGCGCCGTGCCCGCCACTGATCCGAATCTCAAATCCTTTGAGTCGCTGTTCAGCAGCGGCAAGCCGCGTTGCGGCCAGGCGCGCGATTCGCAGCGTGAGTTCCTGTTCGGGCCCGAAGGCCTCGAGATGGCCTCCGTGGCGCTGGTGCCGCTCGGGGAGAAGGGCTCGGTAGGCCTGCTGGCGCTCGGCAGCACCGACCGCGAACGCTTTCACCCGGGAATGAGCACCGAGTTTCTCGCCCGCATGGCGGATTTGATCGCCGATTCGTTGAGCAGTACGGCGCACTGAAGCGCGCGGGATGAACGGGCCATGACACCTGCGGCGCTCGAGTGGGTGGCCCGATTCCGGCGTTACATGGGCTGCGAGCGCCGTTTGTCCGCGCACACCGATAAGAGCTATGCGCGAGACCTGGCGGCGCTGGTGAAGTTCTGTGATCGCTCCGGCCTTGCTGACTGGCGCGCGCTCGACACGCAGCACGTGCGCACCTTTGCCGCGCATTCGCACGCCGCAGGCCTTGCACCGCGCAGCATCCAGCGCCGCCTGTCCGCGGTGCGTAGCTTCTACGAATTTCTCCTGCGCGAGGAGCGCGCGACGGGCGCCGGCCGCAGGCGCCGCAGCGAGCGGCTCACGCGCAATCCCGCCCACGACGTGCGCGCTCCGAAGGCCGCGCGTCAGCTGCCGCACACCCTCGATGCGGATCAGATGGCGCGGCTTCTGGAAATCCCCCGCGGCGATGGTCTGACGGCGCGTGACCGGGCAATCATGGAGCTTCTGTATTCCTCGGGTCTGCGGCTGGCGGAGCTCGTAGGGCTTGATGTCACGAGCCTGGATCTCAAGGATCGAATGGTGCAGGTGCTGGGCAAGGGCAAGAAGGCGCGCATCGTTCCGGTGGGGCGCGCGGCAGCCGAGGCGCTGCGGGCGTGGCTCAGGGAGCGGGCGGCCGTGGCGAAGCACAATGAGACTGCGCTGTTCGTCGGCCGCTCAGGCAGGCGTCTTGGGCCGCGGGCGGTGCAGGCCCGGGTGGCGTACTGGGCGAGACG
>DASWUP010000082.1:0-7094 GCA_036401635.1 Steroidobacteraceae bacterium | reverse complement strand
GTGCAGAGCGTCTCCTCGTTCATCGGCGTGGACGGCGTCAACACGACGCTCAACAGCGGACGGCTCCTCATCGCGCTCGTGCCGAAGAGTCAGCGCAGCCTCGATGCCTCAGGCGTAATCCGCCGCCTGCAGCCGCCGCTCGCCGCCGTGGACGGCATCACCGTGTACATGCAGCCGGTGCAGGACCTGACCATCGATGCGCGCGTCAGCCGCACGCTGTATGCGCTGTCCGCCGAAGACCCGTACATGAACGAGCTCTCGGTGTGGGTCAAGAAGCTCGTGGCGCGGCTGCAGAGTCTGCCGCAACTGGCGGACGTGGCGAGCGACCTGCAGGATGAGGGGCTGCAGACCTACGTGGAAATCGACCGTGATGCCGCCGGACGGCTCGGTGTGACTCCGGCGGCGATCGACAACGCACTCTACGACGCCTTCGGCCAGCGCCTGGTGTCGACGATCTTCACACAATCCAACATCTATCGCGTAGTGCTCGAGCTCAAGCCCCAGGATGAGCAGGGCCCGGGGCCACTCGCCGGCCTGTACGTCGCCGCCGTGAACGGCAACGAGATTCCGCTTGCGAGTGTGGCCAGAATCACCGAAAGCACCTCACCGCTGGCGATCAATCACCTCGGGCAGTTCCCCGCCGCCACCATCTCTTTCAACCTCGCCCCCGGGGTCTCGCTCGGTGGTGCGGTGAGTGCCATCAGGGCCGCGCAGCAGCAGCTGCAGATCCCGGCGAGCGTGCAAATGAGCTTCCAGGGCGCGGCGCTCGCGTTCCAGGGCTCGCTCGTCAGCACGCTGTGGCTGATCCTGGCCGCCATCGTAACGGTGTACATCGTGCTGGGCGTGCTCTATGAGAGCTACATCCACCCGGTGACGATTCTCTCGACGCTCCCCTCGGCCGGTGTCGGCGCGCTGCTCGCGCTCATGATCGCCGGCCACGACCTCGGTGTCGTGTCCATCATCGGCATCATTCTCCTGATCGGCATCGTGAAGAAGAACGCGATCATGATGATCGACTTCGCGCTGCAGGCCGAGCGCGGTGCGGGCCAGCCACCGCGCGAGGCGATCTTCCAGGCGGCGCTGCTGCGGCTGCGGCCGATCCTCATGACCACGATGGCGGCTTTGCTCAGCGCGCTGCCGCTGATGCTCGGCACCGGCATGGGCTCGGAGCTGCGCCGCCCGCTCGGCATCGCCATGGTCGGAGGACTGGCGGTGAGCCAGGTGCTCACGCTCTTTACCACACCGGTGATCTACCTGTACTTCGATCGGCTGGCGCGACGCTTCGAGAGCTGGCGCGCGCAGCGCCTCGGAGCTACGCCTGCCGATGGCGGCACATCCGCGGCGCCGGCCACGGAACGCACATGAACCTCTCGCGGCCCTTCATCGAGCGCCCGGTCGCCACCACGCTCCTCACGCTCGGCGTGGTGCTGGCGGGCATCGCAGCGTTCGTGCACCTGCCGGTGGCGCCCCTGCCGCAGGTGGATTTCCCGACCATCTCGGTGAACGCAGGACTCCCCGGCGCCAGTCCCGAGACCATGGCCGCAACCGTCGCGGCGCCGCTCGAGCGCTCCCTCGGGCGCATCGCCGCTGTCACCGAGATGACTTCCTCGAGCTCCCTGGGCAACACGCATATTGCGTTGCAGTTCGACCTGAACCGCGACATCGACGGCGCGGCGCGCGACGTGCAGGCGGCTCTGAACGCCGCGCGCGCGCTGCTGCCGAGCGGCCTGCCGAGCAATCCCAACTACCGCAAGGTGAACCCCGCGGACGCGCCCATCATGATCCTCGGGCTCACCTCCAACGCGCTGACGCGCGGCCAGATGTACGACTGGGCCTCGACCGTGCTGGCGCAGAAGCTGCTGCAGGTTAACGGCATCGGCGATGTCTCGGTCGGCGGCAGCTCGCTCCCCGCGGTACGCGTGGAGCTCAATCTCCCCTCGATAAACGGTTATGGCATCAACCCGGAGAGCGTGCGCGCGGCGATCGCCGCCACCAACGCCAACCGCCCCAAGGGCGCGCTCGAGAACGGTGACAAGCGCTGGCAGATCCTGGCCAACGATCAGGCGCTGTACGCGCAGGAGTACATTGCGCTCATCGTCGGCTACCACAACGGCGCGGCCGTGCGCCTCGGCGACATCGCGCAGGTGAGCGACTCGGTGCAGGACCTGCGCAACGACGGACTCGCCAACGGCGATCCGGCCGTCATGCTGATCCTCTCCCGCCAGCCCGGCGCCAACATCATCGAGACCGTGGATCGCGTGCGCGCGCTCCTGCCGCACCTGCGCGCCACGATCCCGGCGAGCATCGCGCTCAATGTGTACATGGACCGCACTCCAACCATCCGGGCATCGCTGCGCGACGTCGAGCGGGCGCTGGTGATCTCGGTGGCGCTGGTGGTGCTGTCGGTGTTCATGTTCCTGCGCAGCGCGCGCGCCGCCATGGTGCCGCTGGTCGCCGTGCCGGTGTCACTGATCGGCACCTTCGGGGTCATGTATCTCGCCGGGTTTACCCTCGACAACCTCTCGCTGATGGCGCTCACCATCGCGACCGGCTTCGTCGTGGATGACGCGGTGGTGGTGCTGGAGAACGTGTCGCGCCACGTGGAGGCGGGCATGCCGCGTCTTCAGGCCGCGCTGCAGGGCGCGCGCGAGGTGGGCTTCACGGTGCTGTCGATGAGCCTGTCGCTGATCGCCGTGTTCATACCGATCCTGCTCATGGGAGGGGTGGTCGGGCGACTGTTCCGCGAATTCGCGATCACGCTCTCGGCCGCGATCCTGGTGTCGCTCATCGTGTCGCTGACGACCACACCGATGATGTGCTCGCGCCTCAGCGAGGAGCAGCACCCGGGGCGCCAGCGCGGCCGCCTGTACCGCCTGAGTGAACGTGCCTTCAACGCCGTGCAGGACGGCTACCGCAAATCACTCGAGTGGGCACTCGCTAACGGTCCCATCGTGATGCTGATCCTGGCGGTTACCGTGGCCCTGAACGTGTATCTGTACGTGCGGGTGCCCAAGGGTTTTTTCCCGCAGCAGGATACCGGCCTGATGATGGGTCAGATCCAGGCGGATCAGGCCATCTCCTTCCAGGCGATGCGCGGGAAGCTGCAGCATTTCGTCAACGTCGTGCTGCACGATCCGGCCGTGAGCACCGTCGTCGGATTCACCGGCGGCGGCCAGCGCAACAGCGCCAACATGTTCATCTCGCTCAAGCCGCGCGCGCAGCGCCAGATGAGCGCGGACGCGGTGATCGCGGGTCTGCGCGGCAAGCTCGCTCACGAGCCGGGCGCGAACCTGTTCCTGCAACCGGTGCAGGACATCCGCGTCGGGGGACGCTCCGCCGGCGCCCAGTACCAGTACACCCTGCAGGCGGACACCATCACCGACCTGCGCGCCTGGGAGCCGCGGGTGCGGCGCATGATGAATACGCTGCCGCAGTTGGCGGATGTCAACACCGACGCGCAGGACAAGGGGCTGCAGACGAGTCTCGTCATCGACCACGACGCGGTCGCGCGCCTGGGGCTTAACCAGTCCGAAATCGACGCCACGCTGAACGATCTGTTCGGGCAGCGCCAGGTGTCGACCATCTACCATCCGCTGAATCAGTACCACGTGGTCATGGAGGCGGCGCCCGAGTACTGGCAGAGCCCGGACACGCTGCGCTCGGTGTACGTGAGCGGCACTAAGGGCCAGCGCGTGCCGCTGAGCGATTTTTCGCATTACGAGCCCACCTCCACTCCGCTCGCCGTGAACCACCAGGGGCTGTCGGCCGCCTCGACCGTCTCTTTCAATCTACCCCCGGGTGTGTCGCTGTCACAGGCTACCCAGGCCATCAACGACGGTTTCGCGCGGCTCGGGGCGCCCATCACGGTGCGCGGCACCTTCCAGGGAACCGCCAAGGCGTTCCAGGACGCACTCGCCAATCAGCCGCTGCTCATCCTCTCGGCGCTCGTCGCGGTGTACCTGGTGCTGGGCATCCTCTACGAGAGCCTCGTGCACCCGCTCACCATACTGTCGACGCTCCCCTCTGCCGGCGTGGGGGCGCTGTTGGCGTTGCTCGCCACCGGCACCGACTTCACCATCATCGCGCTCATCGGCGTGATCCTGCTCATCGGCATCGTCAAGAAGAACGCGATCATGATGATCGACTTCGCGCTGCAGACGGAACGGGAGCGCAACTGCACCTCGCGCGAGGCCATTTATGAGGCGTGCCTGTTGCGCCTGCGCCCGATTCTCATGACCACCATGGCGGCAATGTTCGGCGCGTTGCCGCTTGCGATCGGCAACGGCGATGGTGCGGAGCTGCGCCGCCCGCTCGGCATCGCCGTGGTCGGTGGCCTGCTCCTGAGCCAGCTGTTGACTCTGTATACGACCCCCGTGATGTACCTGTACCTCGATGGCTTCCGGCTGTGGGCTAAATCGCGCCTGCAGCGTCGAACCCACCTGGGCGTCCGCGCTCGCCCGCTCCCGGCAGGGCACGCGGAGCCGAACAGGGCGCCGCGTGAGCGCCGCTAAGTTGCAGCGCGCCGGGTGGCGCATCCTGCCCCTCCTCGGGCTCGCCACGATCGGCGGCTGCCAGTACCTGTCCGTCGGCCCGGTCTACCATCGCCCGAGCATCGAGGTGCCGCAACGCTACAAGGAGGCAAAGGACTGGAAGCTGGCCGAGCCACAGGACCTGAAGCCGCGTGGCAACTGGTGGGACCTCTACGACGACCCGGACCTGGATGCCCTCATGCGCCAGGTGTCGGTGTCCAACCAGAACGTGCGGCTCGCGGCCGCACGCTATGATCAGGCGGTGGCGTTGCTGGGCAACGCGCGCTCGGGCTACTTCCCCACCGTCACCGCCGATGTCTCCTCAAAGCGCAGCCAGAACGCGCTGATCGTCGGCGGCGGTGGCACCGCTACCACCTCCGCCAGCGCCGCGGCCGGAAGCAGGAGCACCGTCACCCAGGATCGGGCGAGCGCCTCCCTGAACTGGGAGCTCGACGTCTGGGGCCGCATCCGCCGCGGCGTCGAATCCAGCCGCGAGTCCGCCCAGGCGAGCGCCGGGGATCTGGCCGCGGCGCTGCTCTCGGAGCAGGCCACGCTCGCCGAGAGTTACTTCCAGCTGCGCGTCACGGATCTGGACCTCGCGCTGCTTGAGCGCTCCATGGAAGGCTACCAGCAGGCGCTGGACGTCACACAGAACCGCTACCAGGCGGGTGTCGCGCAGCGCTCCGACGTCACGCAGGCGCAAACGCAGCTCGAGAACGCGCGCGCCCAGTGGCTCGATCTCGGCATCACCCGCGCGACCCTCGAGCACGCCATCGCGGTGCTGATCGGCAAGCCCCCCGCCGCGCTGTCCATCGCGCGCAAGGACCAGACCCCGGCGATCCCCGCGATCCCCTTATCGCTCCCCTCGCAGCTGCTCGAGCGGCGCCCGGACATCGCGGCAGCCGAGCGCCGCACCGCAGCCGCCAACGCGCAGATCGGTGTGGCCCGGGCGGCGTGGTTTCCGACCCTGTCGCTGGGTGGCACCGGCGGCTACGCGAGCAGTAGCTTCTCGAAGCTCTTCGAGCTGCCGAACCGTTTCTGGTCCCTCGGACCGGATCTCGCCGGCACCCTGATCGATTTCGGCGCGCGTCACTACCAGGTACGCGCCGCGATGGCGAACTACGATCAGAGCGTGGCCACCTACCGGCAGACGGTCCTCAGCGCCTTCCAGGACGTGGAAGACAATCTTGCGACGCTCGCGGTGCTCACCAAGGAATCGAGCGCCGAGCGCGCCGCCGCGGATGCCGCCGCCGAGACGCTCACGATCGTCCAGAACCAGTACAAGGCGGGCACGGTGGACTATCTGAACGTGGTCTCCGCGCAGAACGCTTCCCTGGGCGCGGAACGCGCCTGGCGCGACATCACCAAGCGCTCCCTCGCCGCCAGCGTGGCCTTGCTCAAGGCGCTCGGCGGGGGCTGGGGCAGCGATGCGCTGCCCTATAGGTAGCGTCAGACCTCTTTGACGCCCACCCTTGCGGCAGCATTCTGCCGGTCACTGGAGAGTTACGGCATGCACCTCTTTTTCGGATCGCCGTGGAGCCGAGCGATTCCAACGGGCTGCGCAAAGCCTCGCAGGTGATGGTGGACAAGATCCTTTGATTCGCGTGAGACCTTGCCTCACGCCGGATTCTCCAGGCTGAACGCCTGGCGGTGGTCGTCGTAGGCAAAGACCTCCCCGTACCGGCCCCAGCTGATGATGGTGCGCAGGGTCTGTTCGGCGCCCTCCTCCGTCATGTAGTCCTCCAGCTCGTCGAAGAAGCGGCTCTTGGGTGCGCTGTGGCTGGCGCGCTCATCGAGCACCCGGCGCACGTGCGCGGCGAGCGGCACGTAGGTAATCAGGTGTCGGGCGAAGAGCTTCTTGCGATCATCGGTGTCTTCGCGGGTGAACTGCAGTCCGGCTTCCGTGAGCCGGATGTCGCCGCCCTCGATCTCCGCTAAGCGCAGCAGCTGCAGCGCCTCGGCCGCCGGGAACAGGTCATCGACCTCCATGCGCAAAGCGCGTGCGATCGCGGGCAGATCCGCCTGGCCGTTGTACGGCGGCGCACTCACCGCCTCCATGAGGCCGGCGAGAATGTTCGAGGAAACATGCGTGAGGGTCGTGCCGATGCCGGTGCCCGGAAAGCGCTCCGCCTTGGAACCCACGCGCTGCTCCCCGCGTGGCCGCGCGGTCATTTCCACGTACACCCGCTCGACCAGTGCGCGAAAGCGCGGATCGTGCGCACGGCGTGGCTGCGGCAGATCGATGGCAATCTCGCTCACCACGCGCCCCGGATTAGTGGAGAAAATCAGCAGGCGGTCGCACATCTGCACCGCCTCCTCGATGTTGTGCGTCACCAGCAGCACCGACTTGATCGGCAGCTGCCCCTCGCCCCACAGGTCGAGGAAATCGTTGCGCAGCGTCTCGGCGGTCAGTACGTCGAGCGCGGAGAACGGCTCGTCCATGAGCAGGATGTTGGGATGCACCACGAGCGCGCGTGCGAAGCCGACCCGCTGGCGCATGCCGCCGGAGAGCTCGCGCGGGTACGCCGACTCGAAGCCATCGAGGCCGATAAGGTCGATCGCCTG
>DASWUP010000081.1:0-2768 GCA_036401635.1 Steroidobacteraceae bacterium | reverse complement strand
ACATCCATGCGGCCGACGTCGCCGGTGCGCAACCAGCCTCCCGGCAGCATTACCTTGGCGGTCTCATCGGCGCGATTCCAGTAGCCGCGCATCACCTGGGGGCCGCGCACGCAGATCTCGCCGATCTGGCCCAGCTCGAGGTCGTTGCCGGCGTCGTCCTTGATCGCGACCTCGGTGGAGGAGATGGGCAGGCCGATCGAGCCATTGAACTGCTCTGCCGGCGGATTGATGCACGCGGCCGGGGAGGTCTCGGTCAGACCCCAGGCCTGGGTCAGGACGTTGCCCGTCACCTCCTTCCAGCGTTGCGCGACCGCCGCCTGCACGGCCATGCCGCCCCCGAGCGTGACCTGCAGCTGGCTGAAATCGACCTGATTGAAACCCGAGGCGTGCAGCAGCGCATTGAAGAGCGTGTTGACACCGCTGAAGAAGCTGCAAGGGTACTTCCGCATGTCGGCGATGAGCGCCCGCAGGTCGCGTGGATTGATGATCAGCACGTTCTTCCACCCGAGGCGCACGAACAGCATGCAGTTCGCCGTTAGCGCGAAGACGTGATACAGCGGGATCGCGGTGATCAACACGGCGGACCTGTCGTGGAAGCGCTTCCCGAGCCACGCTTCTGACTGCAGCACGTTGGTGCTCACGTTGCCGTGTGACAGCATGGCGCCCTTGGCTACTCCGGTGGTGCCGCCCGTGTACTGCAGGAACGCCAGATCATCCGGACCGACCTCCACCGGCGCGAGCGGTTGCTTGAGTCCGGCTCTGACCGCCGCCTTGAAAGAGATCGCACCCGGGATCTGCCAGCGGGGCACCTGCTTACGCACGTGGCGCACCACGTAATTCACGATGTGTGACTTGGGGAACCCGAGGAAATCGCCCGCGGCGGTCACCAGCACCCGCTTCAGCTGGGTGTCGGCGAGCACTTTCTGCAGCACGTGTGCGAAGTTCTCCAGCACCAGGATCGCCGTGGCCCCGGAGTCGCTGAGCTGGTGCAGCAACTCGGGCGCGGTGTACAGCGGATTGGTGTTGACGACGATCACGCCCGCGCGCAGCGCCCCGAACATCGCGATCGGATACTGCAGCGTGTTGGGCAGCATGATGGCGATGCGATCGCCCTTCCTGAACCCTGCCTGCTGCAGCCAGGCGGCGAAGGCACGCGTGAGCTCATCGAGCTGGCGGTAGGTGAGCTGCGCTCCCATCTGAATGAAGGCGACGCGCTCGGCGTGCTCGGCACAAGCCTTTTCCAGCAGTTCCTTCAGCGAACGCAGCTGCGTGGGGTCGACTTCCGCGGGTACGTAGGGCGGATACGACTTCAGCCAGATTCTGTCCATCAACGTCCCCCGCTTTGAGCATTCTTCTTGAGAAGTGGCTGCAAATATGGCCAGAGTGTATCGAGAATCACTGGCTCGCCCTGGGCGTTGGGGTGCATGCCGTCCGGTTGCATGCGCGTCGGATCGAGGGCCACCTTCTGCAGCAGGAACGGTACGAGCGGCAGATGATATTGGTTTGCCAGCTCGGGGAACATCCGCGCGAATTGTTCGGTATAGCGCGGCCCGTAGTTGGGCGGAATGCGCATGCCGACCAGCAGCACCCGGGCACCGGCCGCCTGTGACAGGCGCACCATGTGCGCGAGATTCTCGCGGGTCTCGCTCACGGGCAGTCCGCGCAGCCCGTCATTGGCGCCCAGCTCCAGGATGACGATTCCCGGCTGGTGCAGCTGCAGCGCGCGCGGCAGGCGCTCGAGGCCTCCGCCGGTGGTCTCGCCACTTACGCTGGCGTTGACGATCTGGTACCCGTACCCTGGTGTCTGAAGTCGCTGCCCGAGCAGCGCAACCCAACCCTGCTCCGGCCGGATTCCAAGTGCGGCGCTCAGGCTGTCGCCGAGTACAAGGATCGTATGGTCGGAGGCCACCGCGTTCTGGAGCGCGATGAACACCAACCCGAAGCCCAGCGCCCAGGCGCCGATGATCCGCAACCGCGTTCTCAGGGCAGAAAACCTCTGCAAGCAGGTTAGCAGCCCCGAAGGTTCGCTGACCATTGTGGATGACGTGTCGCTCGATATCCTGGCGGGCGAATCGGTCGCCGTAACCGGGCCTTCGGGCGCAGGTAAATCGACTCTGCTGGCGCTGCTGGCCGGGCTTGACGTGCCGACCCGAGGGCGCGTGCTGCTCGAGGGTCAGGATCTCACGCAGCTCGATGAGGACGGCCGCGCGCGGTTGCGCGCGCAGCGCGTCGGGTTCGTGTTTCAGGCCTTCCACCTGATCCCGGCGCTCACCGCGCTCGAGAACGTGATGTTGCCGCTGGAGTTGGCGGGGCGGGGAGATGCGCGGCGCGCCGCCGCGGAGACACTGCAGCGCGTCGGCCTCAAGGACCGCACCGGCCACTACCCGCGACAGCTCTCGGGCGGTGAGCAGCAGCGCGTGGCGCTCGCCCGGGCGTTCGTGACGCAGCCGGCGGTGCTGTTCGCGGACGAGCCCACCGGCAATCTCGACACCGTCACCGGCGCGCGGGTCGGTGAGCTGCTGTTCGAGCTCAATACCAACGCCCACACGACACTCGTCCTGGTTACGCATGATCGGGAGCTCGCCGCGCGCTGCGCTCGTATGGTGAAGATGGAAGCGGGGCGGGTGCTATGAAAGCGCTGCGGCTAGCGCTGCGCACGCTGGCGCGCGAATGGCGCTCGGGAGAGCTGGGCGTGTTGCTGCTCGCGCTCACCGTCGCGGTCGCCGCCCTCACCGGCGTCGGCTTTCTCGTCAGTCGCATCAGCGCCG
>DASWUP010000080.1:0-9349 GCA_036401635.1 Steroidobacteraceae bacterium | reverse complement strand
CGCTCGGCGCATGCCGGCGCGGCGATCCAGATGTGCTCCCCAGCGGTGGGCGGGTCAGCGGCGAGCCGCCTGGCAAACTCCGCCGAGACCAGCGACAGCGCGCGCGCGGAGGGCTGCGCGTCGCGCAGTACACTGCCGATGTGCCGTGTGGAAGTCGTCGTGGGCAGTTGACGCACCAAGTGCCAGGCGTCTTCGCCGGCCGCTGATCCCGCGGAGCCGTCGGACACGGCGGAGGGGGAACTCGCGAGCACCACCCCGTCGCGCGCGACAGCGAACGCATGATCATCGGGCTCGATGGCAAAGGGCTTCATCGGCGGGGCACTTCAGATGTCGACCGGGAAGCTCACGTTGTTGTCGGCCGACTGCCCCTTGTCGGGCGCCACCGTCGGATCCTCGTGGGTCGCGCCCGCAGGAGTCGCAGGCGCAGGGGTGACCGGTGCCGGAGTGCCTGGCGTCTGAACGGCCGGCGCGTGAACAGCCGGCGCCTGAAGCGGCGTCCGCGGCCCGGTCATGATCGATTGCGCGGCGGCGCGCAGGGTCGCCCCACCGAGACCGGTGCACAGCGCGATGAGCACAGCCAGGATCCAGGTCCATCGCGGCAGCTTCTTCATATCGCCCTCCCTCACCGTGCATCCTCCGCGTACCGTGCGACCCGAAACCCCAGCGTCGGCTCCGGGCCGTTCGCGGTGTCGCGCCACGCCAGCCGCAGTTCAGAGACGCTGGCGGTTTTCCAGTTCGCCCCGCGCACCACGTGCAGCGTGCCCGACTCGGGACCCAGCGGGTCGGTCACGGACGCAGCGTCCACGAACGACTCGTAGTAGTCGTTCACCCACTGTGACACGTTGCCCGACATGTCGTGCAGCCCAAGGGCCGTCGGGCGGAATTTCCCGACCGGGGCGACGAGCGGGTAATCGTCGCGATACCCGGGAAGGGTCGCCGGCAACGAGCTGCCGGTCTCGCTGCCGGCCAGGTTACCGACTTGCTGGGGTACCGGCAGCGAATCGCCCCAGGCGAAGCGATGCGACTCGCCGGAAGCGCCGTAACGAGCGGCATATTCCCACTCGGCCTCGGTCGGCAGCCGGTAGCCTCGGGTCACCGGCCGCGTCAGCACGAAGCCGCTGCCGCTGCGCGCATATGCGGGCGGCAGTCCGTCCTGCTGCGAGAGCCAGTTGCAGAACTCCGCGGCGTCATCCCAGCTCACCTGCGTCACCGGCTGGCTGTCCAGATCGATCGACTGGCGGTCGATGTAGCCAGAGGCGTGCGCGGCGCGGAATTTGCGGAATTCGCCGTTGGTGACCGCCTGCACGCCGATGTAGAACGGCCGCTGCAGCGTGACGCTGCGCAGACCCTCGTTCGGCCGTCGGCCCTGCTCGCGCCGCTCGCTGCCCATCTGGAAAGTTCCGGGCGGTACCAGCCTGAGCAGGTAGCCGATCTGACTCCTGATGAGCGGAGCGCTCTCCAGCAGCGCGCGCCCGCGATCCGACGGCGTGAGGTGATATTGTACCGCGCGCTCGAGCTCGGGCACGGGCGTGATGATGGCTTCGAAGGAGACGAATCCGGCCTTGCGCACCTCGATACGGTGCTCGCTGGCCGGCAAATTCAGCGACTGTGGCGTCTGCCCGCGCGGTGTGCCGTCGATGAGCAGCTCGGCGTCCGCGGGGTCGCCGGCCACCTTCAGGCGTGCGAACAGGGGCGTGAGCCGCGCATCCGCAGTCAGGGTGCGACCCGCCGTGGCGAACACCTCCTGCGTCCAGCTCGCGTGGCCGGGAAGGCTCACGATCACCGGGTAAGCGATGCCGGCGGGCAGCTCGATCGCCAGCGGCGCACGGCCGCGATGCGTGCCGGCGATCGTGACCTCCGCCCCCTCGGGGCTCGAACGCACGCTGAGGTGCGCATCGGGCTGACCGAGGGTCACCGGCCCGACGGTAAGGGCTGCGCCGCCGGTGAGGACGACGCTGCTCTCCCAGGTCTTCCAGCCCGCCGCGGCGATGCGAATGCGGCGCACTCCCGAAGGGGCGGCAATGGTCACGGGCGCCGCGCCGCTGTCCACGCCATCGACGCTGACGTGCGCGCCCTGCGGAACGGCAATCACGGTGAGGTTGCCCCACGCCGGCTGCAGGCGCGCGTGCAGATCCTGGCGCGCGCCGGCTCCCTGGATGGTGAGCCTGGTCGCGTAGTCGACGTAACGCGGCGCGCGCAGGCTGACAGTGCGCTCGCCCGCGGGCACGCTCAGGACACCGGGCGCGAGACCCGCAGCGACGCCGTCGATACTCACGGCGGCTACGACGCCTGCGGTGTCGATCTGCAGCTGACCGGGGAGTTTGGCGAGCGCCAGACGCACCGCGCTCGCGGCGCCGGGTTGCACGAGGATCGCGGCTTGCGCCGGCATGTAGCCGTCGCGCTCGGCGCGCACGATCCGCCGGCCCGGGAAAACCAACAGCTGCTGACCCAGGTGCACGGACAGCGCCCCGGGCGTGCGTACCCGCGCATCCTGCGGATGCACATCAAGCGCCACCGACCCGAGCCGCGCGGCCAGCAACGCGACGGCCGCCACCCCCGCCGCCACGGCGAGCCACCAGGCGCGCTGCGCGCCCCCGGGCGAAGCCTTGGTGGGCGCGCCCCCGCGCGGCACCATCAGCGTGCCGGGTATCTGGATCTCGAGGTCCTGGTCGCCGCCATCACCTGGGGACAGCGCGGCGAGCGCCGCGGCGGGCGCAATGGTCACATTACCCGCGAGGTGCTCCACCGACAGGCGCAACAGCGTTCGCGTTGCGTCACTGACCCTCACCTGTGCGTCGCCGACGCTGAGCACATCGTCGCGGCGCAGATCCCGCTCGGCGGTGAGCGGGCGGCCGTTGAAGCGCACCACCGCCCCCGGTGCGGGTTGCACGAGCCACAGCCCCGGGCGGCGCCTGACCGACAACGCCGCTCCCGCATCCACGCCCGGGACCACGACGTCGGATCCCGTGCCGCCGATCGACAGCGTTTCCCCGAGCACACGCTCGCCGGCAGGCTCGCGCACGCGCACCTGCCCCCACGCCCCCGGCTGCATCGGCACGCCGTCGTTCATGAGGAGCTTAGATGGGTTCGGAACAGCTTACGTTCACCGTCTGGGCCTGCTGCCCCGGGCTGACATTGATGTCGCGCCGCACGTCGCGGTAACCGTCGCGCGTGCCGACCACGGTGTAGTGGCCGGGCTTGAGCTCGATGTCGCGCCTGGCGAAGCTGCCGAACGCGCCGACGCTGGGTATCGCCACCTGCGTGAGGCTGTCCGATACCAGCGAGAGGTGCACGGGCTTGTCGAATTCCGGCAGCAGCGCGGCGAGGCGTGCAAGCTGCCCGCGCAGCCCAGGCCCCGGTGACGGCTGCTCCTGCGCCGACTGCAGCAGTGCGACCGCTTCATTGCGAACCTGCGGCGCCGTCAGCCGCTCGGGGCGATCGATCAACGCCTGCAGGGACTCCCCGAGCCGCAGGCGTGCCGCAGCCCGCTCCTTGCCCTGCTGGGCAAAGGCGAGCGAGCGATCCTGACGCAGCGCCGAGGTGTAGAGCTGCAGCGCCTCCTCCCAGCGCTCCTGCGCCTCGAGACCTACGCCGCGCGTGCGGATCGCTGTGAAGCCGCGCTCGCCGCCGGTCGCATCGACTTGCCGCAGGCCCTCGGCGGCTTCAGCCCCGTTGGGACGCAGGCTGCGCGCTCGTACGAAAGCGGCGCGCGCCTCATCGAGGCGCCCGGCGCCGAGCGCCGCGAAGCCCTCGCCGGTCGCCTTGGCGTAACTGTCATCGCTGAAGGCGGCGCTCGCCCTGGCCAGCCCCGTGCGGGCCTGGGAGTTCTTCGGATCGAGCGTCAGCGCCTGCGTGTAGTCCTGCGCCGCGCGCGAGTACTGGCGGGCGGCCTGCGCGTTCTCGGCGTCCGCGAGCAGCGGCAGAACGCCCGACAGGCGTCGCGCGCGGCTCTGCCCCAGCGCGGCACGCTCATCCTGCGGCTGGATGCGCGCGGCCAGATCGAAGGCCTGGGCCGCCAGCTCCTGCTGGCCGGCGGCGAGCGCGCGATCGCCGGCGGCGAGCTGGGCGGCGAAGGCCGCAGGAGCTGCGCGCTCGACCACGTCAAGCAGCCGCGAGGCTTCCACGAGACGCTGCTGCGCGAGCGCGAGGCTCCCGGCGTCGTACGCACCGACCGACTCGGCGGCGCGCGTCTTGGCCGCGGCGAACTCAGCACCCCCCCAGACACCCGCGCCGCGCGTCTCGAGCACGGCGAGGCGACGATCGAACCGGGCGCGGTCCGCCTCGAGTCGAACGGTCGCGTCGGCCCCCGCAGAGGGCACGGTGCCGCCGGCCGCCGGGATGTTGGCGGGTGAGCCGTAGACCGGTGCCGTGGCCGTTGGCAGCTTCGAGTAACGCGGCAGCCAGAAGAAGGCGGCGAACGCCGCGACGGCCAGCCCCGCGAGAATAAGGAGCACCCGCGGCGCGCCGCTGCGCATGGGCTCGAGCCGCGACAGCCGTGGGATCGCCGTCTGCCGCACCTCCTCCCACAACGCCTGTCCGTCGAGCACTCCCGCCGCCTGCGCGCCCGGCGACGGACTCAGCGGCGAGACGGACGGCAGCGGCGCAGGCGGCGGATCCGGAGGACCCGTCGGGTGGGCCCGCGACGCCTCGCGCGGCGCTTCGGCCGTCTCGAAGTCGAACGTGAGGGTATCGTTGAGCGCCGCGTCGAGCTCATCGATGACTTCGCGCATCGAGGCCGGCCGCTCCTTGGCATCCTTGGCGAGCATGCGGCTCACCAACGCGCCGAGCTGCGGTGGAATCGGCTCTGCGGGCACGAGCGGCGGCACGGGTTCGCGCTGCACGCGCCGGGCGTCGAAATGCGGGTAGTGCGGCGGGTAGCGCGACAACAGTTCGTACGCGAGCGCGCCCAGCCCGTACACGTCATCGGCCGGCGCCGGCGGCTCACCGCGCAGCTGCTGGGGACTCGCGCTGAAGGGCGACAGGACCCGTGGTGTCGGCTCGCTGGCAGGATCCAGCATCAGGGCGGAGGCACCGAAATCCGCCACCTTCACGCGCCCGCGCGCATCGAACAGCACATTGCCGGGCTTGAGGTCGCGGTGGATCACGCCACGCTCGTGCGCATGCTCGAGCGCCTGCGCGATCTCCAGCAGCACCGGGATGATGGCGAGGTAGCCTGCGCCGCGCAGCCGGCGCAGATCGCCGCCGGATGCCAACTCCATGGGCAGCAGCAGTGTCGCGCCGTCAGGCTCGCGCTCAGGCGCAAACACCTTGAGAATCCCCGGATGATCCAGGCGACTGGTGCTCTCGTGCTCGTGCACCAGCGCGGCCCACGCGGCCGCGCCGCGCCCCACCGCCGGGTGCAGGATTTTCAACGCAACGTCGAGTGCGCGCTGCGGATCGTGCGCGCGCCACACTTCGCCCTGCCCGCCGGTACCGAGCCGTTCGTGCAGGATGTAGCGGGCCTTGAGTGCGCGCCCGCGATCCGCGGTCACCGCCTCGCTCATGACCCCTTCAGTGCGCGGCATCCACCGCGACCGGCACCGGGGGCACGGAAGGAGCCGGTTCGGGCTCCACCCGCACCGGAGTGCCGTGTTCCTCCAGGTACAGATCGTGCAGCATTTTGCGCCATTCCCGGTATTGCTCCTCGGCGGTACCGGTGAGTTTCAGCGTGCGCCCTTCGACCTCGATGACCTGCGGCGCGACCTCGGACTGGAACGTGTCCGACATTTCCTTGAGAGCCTGGGCGTGCACTTTCGCGTTCGCATACTTCTTCAGTCCCGACAGTATGGCCGCCGTGCCACCGATGGCGCCGCCGTAACGTGCCGCGGACTGAACGCGCTGGCAGTTGTAGTCGTAGGCGCCGCACTGGTTGGGCACGAACACGCTCGCCAGCACCGCCGCCGCACCGAGGTAGGTGCGCGCGCGTGCCTGGTTTAAAGCGCGCTGCTCCTTCTCGATTTCCTCGAAGCTCGCGCGCCGCCACTCGCCATAGGAGACGCTCATCTGGTCGCTGAAATTCGCGTAGTAGCCGTTGACGGTGTCGACCACGCCGGCGTCGCGCTGGCGGATGCGCTCGACGCGCGTGGCGATCGGATCATCGGTGGCCGGCAGGCGCGCTACTTTCACCAGGCCCTTCGGGTCCTTCGCAAGATAGCCGCCCATCGCCGCGGGTGCCAGCTCAGCGGCGAATTCCAGATGCGTGACGCGGCGGATGTCGCGCCGGTCGCTCACCGGCAGCGTATCGCGCGCCGTGAGCATGTCGTTGGCGATGGCCGCGTACACGTTCTGGAACGGATCGCGTGCCTTGAGGGCGGCGTCAGTCTTATACGAGCCGGTATCCGGCGGGCTCTGGTAGCGGCGCGCGTTGATCCACACACGCCCGGTGGAGTCCTTGACCGTGATCTCGAGTGCGAGCTTCGCGCCGGTGGACTCGAGGATCCGGCCCGACACCATCACGTCGATGAACTGCGCGCTCTCGGGAACCACGCGCACGGCTCCCCACTGTCCCGAGGACTCGAGCGTGCTGCGCAGCAGCGTCGCCATGTAACGCGACTCGGCTTTGCGGATATCCGGGTTGATGCGGTGCTTGTCGAGCGCCTTCGCGTCCAGCTCGGGCGGGATGCCCGGGTCGAACGGATGCACGGCGACGTCGAGCAGCTCGTCCTGCGGGATCTGCCGGTCCGCCTGGACAGGGTTGACCTTCGCCAGCGGCTTGGACTCGTGGACGACGCAGCCGCCCACCGCGAGCAGCGCTGCGCAGCCCACGGCGGCGAACGCTCGCCGCATCGTCGATCGCATCCTGTCGGTCAACTCTCGCACCGTCCTTCCCCGCGCGTGTTGGTACGCGCCGTTACTTACCGTGGGCATTCTTCTTGTACTCGATGTATTCCTGCCAGAGCTTCGCCTTCAGCTCCGGATCGGTCTCCTGCTCCGCCGCCCGCCGCAGCCGACGCGCGACGACATCGTCATCGCTGCCGTCGGGAATCTCACGCGCGCTCGCTCCGTTGCCGGCGTTGTCATCGGGCTTCTTGCCCGCCTTCTCGGACTTCAGATCACCCGAATGATCGCGGCGCTTGGCTGAACCGCCGTGCCTGTCGGCCGGCTTGTCGGTGTCGCCCGCCTTGTCCGTGTCGCCTTGCGGCGCCTCGGTCGACGCACTGCCCGGGGAATCCCCGCTCTTGCCAGCGCCTTGTCCCTCGGCGCTGGCACTGCCCGCTGCCGCTGCCTGGCGCGCATCGTGCTCCTGCGCAACCCGTTGCTGTTCGGTGCGCAGCTCAGCATCGAAGGAGCCGAGCGATTCATTGAGCCGTTTGTCGATCGCGGCCCGGCGCTCGTCCGAAGTCTGTGCGGGTGCGCCGCCGCCCGCAGGCGCAGCGTCGGTGCTTGCCGTGGCCGGCTGGGGCGGGTCGGCTGCCGGTGCCGCGCTACCCGCGCCGCCACCCTGCCCGCGTGACGCCGACGGTGTCGACGGCGACGACGCACAGCCCGAGCTCAGGAGCAGCGCGCTGACCAGCAGGGAATAAATCAGCACGGTAGTCATCACTCACTGCGCGGCCGCCGTGCGCTTCTCGGCGGGCTTGAGGCCGGTGTCATCCGCGCCGGTAAAGAAGGTGCGTAGCTGCCCGGCCATGCGATTGCAGGCCGTGCCCTGCACGCGCGCGATGAAAGGTATCGGGACGATCGCACCGACGATGGCGGAAGTCCCGGTCACGTTGGTGCCGACGCTGCCCGCGGTCTTCGCCTGCTTGATATCCCAGATCGTCGCTTCGTAGTTGGTTTCCTTTTCCCACCAGCCGAAACCGATGCAACCCGCCGCGCCCGGCGCGGCACCGCAGGCGATGCTGCCGCCGCCATCGGTCTTGCGCGTGCCGCCATCAAGCCAGACGACGTAGCGCACGTGTGAGGCGGCCACCTTCTCGGCGAGTCCCGGTCGTGTCAGCAGCTGCTCGACGGCCTCGGGCCGCGATGGCGCAGTGCCCGGCTCGAACCACGGAAACGTCGAATCGAGAAACTGCTGGTGGCCCGAGACAGCGATGGCGCTGTCGCCATGGCCAGCGAGTCCTCCGCCCACGCAATCCATGAAGCCCTCCTCGGCGGCGGCGCCCTCGACCTGGGGCTTCGGCAGGATGACCACCGCTTCGCTCTTCACAATTTTGGTGTGCAGCTCGCGGGACTCGTCTACCCGCGACTGCATGCAACCGGGCAGAGCCGCGAGCGCGACCAGGGTGAGGACGCTGTGTGTCACGACGTAGTGGCCGTTCATGGTGGGCTCCCGTCAGTGCTGTCGCGCGAGAGGAAAGTCTCACGCGAACTGCTGTTACGCGCAGTATGCCACCGCTCAGCTTGTCTGACCGCGCGCTCTTGGATCCGGTTCCCCGCCGGGGACCCAAGGAACGCTCTACAGGCCCAGAGGCAGCTGCGAGCCGGCAGGAGCCGGGGGGCAAAACAGCGCTGTACTCAGTAGGTCGCGCGCGCCAGCGTTCAGGTTCAGCCGCTGGCAGGCGATGCGGAAACGGTTCTTGAGCAACAGGGCGTAGGGCCCGGTGCCGCGCATGCGCAAGCCGAAGCGCGGATCGTTGTCACGGCCGCCGCGCATGGCGCGAATCAGCGACATAACGTGCTCGGCCCGCTCGGGGTAATGCTCCGCCAGCCACTCAGTGAACAGGTCCTTGATTTCATAGGGCAGGCGCAACAGCACGTAGCCGGCCCAGCGCGCCCCGGCTTGCGCGGCCGCGGCCAGGATCCCCTCCAGCTCGTGGTCGGTAAGGGCGGGAATGACGGGCGCCACCAGTACGCCGGTCGGAATCCCGGCAGCGCTCAGCTCCTTGAGAGCGCGCAACCGTGCGGCCGGTGAGGCAGCACGCGGCTCGAGCGTTCGCTTGAGCTCGTTGTCCTGGGTGGTAACGCTTATGCCGACGCTCGCCAGCCCCTGCCCAGCCAGTTCGCCGAGGAGATCCAGGTCGCGCAGCACCAGGGCACCCTTGGTGAGGACCGTAACCGGGTGACGGGCGCGCGCCAGCACCTCGAGGATCGAGCGCGTGACCTGCATACGGCGCTCGTCCGGCTGATAGGGGTCGGTGTTCGCGCCGAGCATGATGGGCTTGCAGACATAATCTGGCCGCGCCAGCTCGGCCTCGAGCAGTTTCGCAGCGTCGGCCTTGTAGAACAGGCGTGTCTCGAAATCCAGGCCCGGCGAGAGCCCCATGTAGGCATGGCTGGGGCGGGCGTAGCAGTTATGACTCACTACGCCGTTGGAGATGAAGTCTGCGGTCTTGGTGGTGATGTCGTAGAGGCGCATGGTACCGAGCGGCTCGATGCTGCCGACCTTCAGAGGCGCATCGCTTTTGAC
>DASWUP010000079.1:0-16365 GCA_036401635.1 Steroidobacteraceae bacterium | reverse complement strand
CGCTCCCCCGGCGCGCATCGGCCTTGACCACGCTGGCGTCTACCGCGAAGCCTTCGCCACCGACCAGCCCCTCGCTGATGCACCGCTGCAGCACGGTCTCAAACAGATGCCGGAACGCCGCGCTGTCACGGAAACGTCCGTGCCGGTTCTTGGAGAACGTCGAGTGGTCGGGAACCTCGTCTTCCAATCCCAGGCGGCAGAACCAGCGGTACGCCAGGTTCAGATGCACTTCCTCGCACAGCCGCCGTTCCGATCGAATGCCGAAGCAGTAGCCGACGATGAGCATGCGCATCATTAGCTCCGGATCGATCGAGGGCCGGCCAGTGTGGCTGTAGAATGGCGCGAGGTGATTACGCAGCTCGTCGAGGTCGAGGAAGCGGTCTATACCGCGGAGTAGATGATCTGCCGGAATGTGTGTGTCGAGGTTGAAGGAGTAGAAGAGTCGGTCCTGATCGTCAGCTTGTCGACCCATCATCGCGAGGCGCCCCCTCCATTTGCCTAAGTACTAAGACCGCAGGCAACACCTCAACGTTCAAGAGTTTTTCAACAGAATCGGTCGAAAGTGACCAAACGTTAGTCTGTGGGAAAGCGCCTTTGCGTTGGCTCGAAAAACGAGGACCCTGATGCTCAAGCAATCCGAATCAGCGGCGCGTCCAAAACGATTTTAGACAGATAGCTCGTGAACGCTGTAAATACAAGCACTTCCCCGCATACTCCGATGATGCAGCAGTACCTGCGCATCAAGAGCCAGCACCCGGACATTCTGCTGTTCTACCGGATGGGCGATTTCTACGAACTGTTCTACGAGGACGCCCGCCGCGCGGCGGCGCTCCTCGACATCACCCTCACCGCGCGCGGCCAATCGGCGGGCGAGCCGATCCCGATGGCGGGTGTGCCGTTCCATGCCGTCGACAGTTACCTCGCCAGACTCGTGCGCAAAGGCGAGAGCGTCGCGATCTGCGAGCAGCTGGGGGATCCGGCGACCTCAAAAGGACCCGTCGAGCGCCAGGTGGTGCGCATCGTGACGCCCGGCACCGTGACGGACACCGCCCTGCTCGAGGAGCGCCAGGACACCCTGGTCGGCGCTCTGGCGCGTGACGGTGCCCGCTTCGGGCTTGCGTGGCTCGATCTCGCCGCCGGGCGCTTCACAGCGCTGCAGGGCGAGGGGCGCCAGGCGCTCGCCGCCGAGCTCGAGCGGCTGAAGCCCGCAGAGCTGCTGCTCGCGGAGGGCAGCGCCGAGGAGTCCATGGTGCGCGCTGGTACCGCGCTGCGGACGCGTCCGCCGTGGCACTTCGAACTCGCCAGCGCCTCGCGGCTGCTGACCGACCAGCTCGGCACACTCGATCTCAAGGGCTTCGGGGCGGACGATCTGCCCCTCGCGATCCGTGCCGCCGGGGCGCTGCTGCAGTACGTGCGCGACACGCAGAAGTCGGCGTTACCGCACATCCGCGCACTGCACGTCGAGGAGCGCAGCGACGCGCTGATGCTCGATGCCGCCAGCCGCCGCAATCTCGAGCTCGATGCCAGCCTGAGCGGGCACGAAGACGCGACGCTGTTCGCGGTCATCGACAGCTGCGTCACCGCCATGGGTTCGCGCCAGCTGCGCCGCTGGCTCAACCGCCCGCTGACCAGTCACCCGCTGCTGCGTGCCCGGTACCACGCGATCGGCGCCCTGATCGATGCGCGCAGATTCAGCACCGTGCGCGGCCATCTCGAGGGCGTCGGCGATGTCGAGCGCATTCTGGCCCGGGTAGCGCTGCGCTCGGCGCGGCCGCGCGACCTCACACAGCTGCGCAGCTCGCTGAGCGCCCTGCCGGCACTGCGCGCCGCGCTCGCCACCCCGGACGCCCCCTTGTTGGAGGAGCTGCGCGGGCGCACGCATGAGCATGAGGACGTGGTGACTCTGCTGTCATCCGCCATCGCCGCCGAGCCCGCCGCCCTGGTGCGCGACGGTGACGTGATCGCGGCCGGTTACGATTCCGGGCTCGATGAGCTGCGCGGCATCGCGACCCACACCGACGCCTTCCTGCTCGAGCTCGAGAGGCGCGAACGCGAACGCACCGGACTCGCCGCCCTCAAGCTCGGCTACAACCGCGTGCAGGGATTTTTCATCGAGATCGCCCGCCGCGATGCCGAGCGCGTACCCAAGGACTACATCCGGCGCCAGACGGTGAAGTCCGCCGAGCGCTTCATCACCGAGGAACTGAAGCGCTTCGAGGACCGGGTGCTGGGCGCGCGTGATAAGGCGCTGGCGCGCGAGAAGCAGTTGTACGACGAGCTCCTGACGCAGCTCATCGACCGTCTGGGTCCGTTGCAGACCACCGCCGGCGCGCTCGGCGAGCTCGATGCGCTGGCGGCACTGGCCGAGCGCGCCTGCCTGCTCGAGTGGACGCGCCCGGAGCTGATCAGCGAACCGCGTCTTGCCATCGACGGCGGTCGTCACCCGGTGGTCGAGCGTTTCTCGGACGCGCCGTTCGTGCCCAACGATCTGCGCCTCGATGCCGAGCGCCGCATGCTCATCATCACCGGTCCCAACATGGGCGGGAAGTCGACCTACATGCGCCAGGCGGCGCTCATCGCGCTGCTCGCGCACCTGGGCAGTTACGTGCCCGCCGACCGCGCCGTGTTAGGTCCGCTCGATCGCATTTTTACGCGCATCGGGGCGGCGGATGATCTCGCCGGCGGACGCTCCACCTTCATGGTGGAGATGACCGAAGCCGCCAACATCCTGCACAACGCCAGCGCGCGCAGTCTCATTCTGCTCGATGAGATCGGCCGCGGCACCAGTACCTTCGACGGCCTGTCGCTCGCCTGGGCGATGGCGCGCGACATCGCCACGCGCGTGCGGGCGTTCACGCTGTTCGCCACGCACTACTTCGAGCTCACGACGCTCGCCACTGAAGTCGAGGGCTGCGCCAACGTGCATCTGGACGCGACCGAGCATGGTGATGGCATCGTGTTCCTGCACGCGGTGAAGGACGGGCCCGCCAACCGCAGTTATGGCCTGCAGGTGGCGCAGCTCGCGGGTGTGCCGCTGAGCGTGATCGGCGAGGCGCGGCGCTACCTCGAGGCATTGGAGTCGCAGCGCGACTGCCAGCGCGCGGCCGCCAACGGCCGCGACGCCGCCGCCGCACAAACCGAGCTGCCATTTTTCGCCACGGGCGCGCCCGCGGCTGCAGAGGATGAAATCCGCGCTGCGCTCAGAGATCTTGACCCGGATGAGCTGTCACCGAAGGCGGCGCTGGAGGCGCTGTATCGCCTGCGGCGGTTGCTGGACCCGGCACGGTGAGGCTTGGGGCCACGGCTCCCGCTAACGAAGCGAAAACCGCCCCTGCGTGAGGAACAACCCCGTCTCGCGCGCCACGCGCGCAGACAGCAGCATTCCCAGGTGGCTGACCGGCAGCACGATGTGATCGGTGGCGCCGGGCATGCGCGTCTCACTCACCGCGACGGTGCCGTCGTTCTCCTCGGCGAAATCCGCGAGCAGCTGCCCCACGCCGAGCGGCTGACTGCCCGCAACGATGCCGAGCGGCCGCGCATGTGCCCAGCGCCGCTCATGCGGCTGCAGCAGCTCCTGCGCGGCTGACTGCCCCATGAGGTGCGGGACCGGGGCGAAGCGGCTGGCCCGCTGCGCCGCGCGACTCGCCACGCACGGCGTGCCCAGGAATACCGCGCGGCCCGCAGGCTGCTCGGGAAAGCGCTCGAGGAACCGATAGATGATGAGCCCCCCTAAACTGTGGCCGAGGAAATGCACCATCGGCGCCTGCAGCTCGCGCACGAAGCCGGCGAGGCGCTCGCTGATGTCGCTCATGGTGGAAGAGGCAGCGGAATAGCGGAACGCCTGCAGCGTGAGCCCGAACTCGTGCGCAAGGCGGTGCCGCAGGATGAGGGACTCCTGACCCGGCATCCACAGGCCATGCACGTAGACGACGGGCGAGTTCAAGGCTGCGGCATGCGCACCCGCACGTGCAGCTCGCGCAGCTGCGCCTCGCTCACTTCGGTCGGCGCATCCGTGAGCGGATCGGCGGCCGTCTGGGTCTTCGGGAAGGCAATCACTTCGCGGATGCTGTCGGCGCCTGCCATCAGCATGGCCAGCCGGTCGAGCCCGAAGGCAATGCCACCGTGCGGTGGCGCGCCGAACTTGAGCGCATCGAGCAGGAAGCCGAATTTCTTTTGCGCCTCCTCGGAGCCGATCCCGAGCAGATCGAACACCGTGGATTGCATCTCCTGGCGGTGGATGCGCACCGAGCCGCCGCCGATCTCCGAGCCGTTCAACACCAGGTCGTAGGCCCGCGCGAGTGCCGCGCCGGGCTGCGCACGCAGCGCCGCCGGGTCATCGTTGCTGGGTGCCGTGAACGGGTGGTGCATGGCGACCCAGCGCTGCTCGTCCGCGTCCCACTCGAACATCGGGAAGTCAACCACCCACAACGGCCGCCAACCCGGCTCCACCAGCTTCAGGTCCTGACCGATCTTCAGGCGCAGCGCGCCGAGGGAGTCGCTGACGACTTTGGCGGTGTCGGCGCCGAAAAAAATCACATCGTTGTCGGCGGCGCGGGTGCGCTCGAGGATATCCCCGAGCGCCGCGTCACTCAGGAACTTGATGATCGGGGACTGCAGCCCCTCGCGCCCCTTGCCGCGCTCGTTCACCTTGATGTAGGCAAGACCGCGCGCGCCGTAGCGGGCGACAAACGCCGTGCAGTCATCGATCTGCGAGCGCGGCATCGCGCCGCCGCCCGGCACGCGCAGCGCCGCGACCCGGCCCTGCGGATCCTTCGCGGGGCCCGCAAACACCTTGAAGTCGCTGTCCTTCACCAGATCCGCGACCTCGATGAGCTCCAGCGGGTTGCGCAGATCGGGCTTGTCGGAGCCGTAGCGGTGCATCGCTTGCGCATAGGTCATGCGCGCGAAGGGATCCGCGAGTGCCGCCCCCAGCACTTCCTTGAAGAAATGGCGCACCAGATCTTCCATCAGTCCCATGATCTGGTCCTGGGTGAGGAACGAGGTCTCGATGTCGAGTTGGGTGAATTCCGGCTGCCGGTCGGCGCGCAGATCCTCGTCGCGGAAGCAGCGCACGATCTGGTAGTAGCGATCGAAGCCCGCGATCATCAGCAGTTGCTTGAAGATCTGCGGCGATTGCGGCAGCGCGAAGAACTTGCCCGGATGAGTGCGGCTCGGCACCAGGTAATCGCGCGCGCCCTCGGGTGTCGCCTTGGTGAGCATCGGGGTCTCGAGGTCGATGAAGCCGTGCGCATCCAGGTAACCGCGCATCGAGCGGGTGAGGCGATGGCGCAGCCGCAGGCGCTGGCTCATGACCTCGCGACGCAGGTCGAGATAGCGGTAGCGCAGGCGCACTTCTTCGCCGACCTGCTCATCCAGTTGGAATGGCAGCGGCTCGGAGCGGTTCAGCAGCTGCAGCTCCCGCGCCACGAGCTCCACGCGTCCGGAAGCGAGGTTGGGGTTCACCGTACCCGTGGGGCGCTCGCGCACCTTGCCCGTCACCCTGACCACGAACTCGTTGCGCAGGCGCTCAGCTTCGCTGAAGACGGATGCGGCGTCGGGGTCAAACACGATCTGCACCAGCCCCTCACGATCGCGCAGATCGACGAAAATGACCCCGCCGTGATCGCGTCGGCGGTGCACCCAGCCCGCAACGGTGACCTCCTGACCGAGGAGCTTCTCGTTGACCTGTCCGCAGTAATGTGAGCGCATGAGGCGCGCGATGTTACGGAGCCGCCGCAGGCATCGCAACCCAAGTCAATTGCCGCGCAACTCCAGTACCGCGGCCCCCTGCAGAGCCCCGCTGCGCAGCCGCTGCAGGGCGAGATTCGCATCGGTGAGCGCAAAGCGCTGCACCGTGGCGGTCAGTCCCAGGCGCGTGGCAAGCGTAAGGAATTGCTGCCCGTCGGCGCGGGTGAGATTCGCGACCGAGGACACCGAGCGCTCGCCCCACAGCAGCCGGTAGGGAAACGCCGGCACATCGCTCATGTGAATGCCGGCGCACACCACGCGCCCGCCCGGACGTACGCAGGCAAGCGCGGCCGGCACCAGTGCACCGACGGGCGCAAACACAATGGCGGCATCGAGCGGCTCGCCAGGTCGCTCGTCCGAGCCGCCGGCCCACACCGCGCCGAGTTCGCGCGCGAAGCGCTGGCTGGCTGTATCCCCGGGGCGCGTGAAAGCGAACACGCGCCCGCCCTGCTGTCGCGCCAGCTGGGCGAGCAGATGCGCCGCGGCGCCGAAGCCGTAGAGACCGAGGTTGCGCGGCTCGCCCGCTGCCCGGTAGGCGCGATAGCCGATGAGTCCCGCGCACAGCAGCGGCGCCAGTTCGGCGGCAGCCGCCTTACCCGGCAGCGGCAGGCAGTAGCGCGCATCGGCGAGCACTTGCTCCGCGTAACCGCCATCGCGCGTATAACCGGTGAAGCACGCCCGCTCGCACAGATTCTCGCGCGCCGAGCGGCAGTATTCGCACGCGCCGCAGGTATAGCCGAGCCAGGGCACACCGACGCGATCGCCGATGCGAAAGTGTGTGACCTCAGGTCCGGTTGCAGCGACGATGCCGACGATCTCGTGTCCCGGGGTGACGGGGAAGCGGATGTCCGGCAGCTCGTTGTCGAGCAGATGCAGATCCGTGCGGCACACGCCGCAGGCCTGCACCTTAAGCAGCAGCTCGTGTGCGCGCGGCGGCGGCAAAGTCACCTCGGTGAGCGTGAGCGCCACACCTGGGGTGACAAGACGCATCGCCTTCACGGCAGTGCTTCCCGGCATCCGGCGGGCCGCCGTCAGGCGGCGGGTTTCGCCAGCTTCGGTTTGGCGGTGTCCACATGGGGAGCATGGGGAGTCACCACGCCGCAGGTGATGATCATTTTCATAGCTTCATCCACCGACATGTCGAGCTCGATCACCTGCCGACGCGGCACGACCACCAGGTAGCCGGCGGTGGCATTGAGCGCTGCGGAGATATACACCGCCACGTGCGGCTCGCCCATCTTGTCGCTGATTTCCGCCACATCCTCCGCGGTGAGGAACCCGATGCTCCAGGCCCCGGCACGCGGGTACTCCAGCATCACGACCTTGCGAAAGGCGTTCGATTGCGAGAAGACGCTCTCGGTGAAGCTCTTGACGCCGCCGTACACCGTGCGCACCACCGGGATGCGATTGAGCAGATCCTCGCCCCACACGATCAGGCGCCGGCCAATGAGGTTGGTGACCAACAGTCCTGTCAGCAGCACCACGAGCAGTGCGAACACCGCCCCGATCCCCGGCAGCGAGAACCCCACCACCGCCTCGGGCCGGTAAGCCAACGGCAGCAGCAGCAGCGTGCGGTCCATGATGTGCAGCATGAAGCTCACCACCCAGATGGTGGCGAGAATCGGCAGCCACACGAGAACACCGGCAACCAGGTAGCGCCGCAAGCTCCACCTTCTGGTGCCGCTGCTCATGGCTAGCGCCGCCGCCGGCGGGCGCCCTTGGCTCTCGAAGCTCGCGACGATTTGCGTGGCGCGGTCGCCCGCGCCCGCTTGCCGGATCTTGCGGCATCGCTGGCGGCGGCTGTCTTGGGCACCGCTGGCTTCGCCTCCGCGGGCTTCGAGTCCGCCGGCTTCGCGTCCTTGGCCTCCTGCGCCGCGGGCTTGCCCTCGGTCGGCTCCGCCTTGCCCTCAGCCTTTGACTCCTCCTTCTCGGCGCCGACCAGGTTGCGCCGGTTTTCTTTGTCGGACTTGAAGTCGGTCTCGTACCAGCCGGCCCCCTTGAGGCGGAACACCGGCGCCGACACCAGTTTCCTGAGCGTGCGCTTACCGCACGATGGACACCTGGTCAGCGGCGCATCGTTGATCTTCTGCATGACCTCGCAGTAGAACTTACAGGCGCGGCACTCGTATTCGTAGAACGGCATGGGTCTGTTGTCTTAAGAGTTGCTGCGACGATTATAACGGACGTGCGCGCTGCCCGGGTGTGCGCAACGCCCGGTCCGGCGCAACGCCGGGTGCGCGCAACGCACAAAGTTAACTGCGGCCGGCCTTGCGGTCATCCATCTTCGAGAAGGTGAGCTCACCCTCGTGTACCCCGATGCGGATGCGGTCCCCGGGCGCGAACTCTCCCTGCAGGATCTTCTGCGCCAGCGGATTCTCGATCTGCTGCTGGATGGCGCGCTTCAGCGGCCGTGCGCCATACACCGGATCAAAGCCCGCCTCCCCGAGCCGGTCGCGGGCGCCGTCCTCGAGTGTCAGCTCCATGTTGCGCTCAGCTAAGCGCCTGCGCAGGTAGATGAGCTGGATGTCGACGATGGCGCGGATCTGGCGCGTGCCGAGCGGATGAAACACTACGATGTCGTCGATGCGGTTGATGAACTCCGGCCGGAAGCTCTGCTGCACGACCTCCATCACCGCGCTCTTCATCTTCGCGTAGTTCTTCTCGCCCGCATACTCCTGGATGATCTGCGAGCCGAGGTTCGAGGTCATGATGATGACGGTGTTGCGGAAGTCGACCGTGCGCCCCTGACCGTCGGTGAGACGCCCGTCGTCCAGCACCTGCAGCAGCACGTTGAACACATCCGGATGCGCCTTCTCCACTTCATCGAGCAGGATGAGCGAGTAGGGCCGCCGCCGCACCGCCTCGGTGAGGTAGCCGCCTTCCTCGTAGCCGACGTAGCCGGGAGGTGCGCCGATGAGTCGCGCCACCGAGTGCTTCTCCATGAATTCCGACATGTCGATACGGATCATCGCGTCCTCGGTGTCGAACAGGAATTCGGCGAGCGCCTTGCACAGCTCGGTCTTGCCGACGCCGGTCGGTCCCAGGAACAGGAACGAGCCGTTCGGCCGGCGCGCATCGGCAAGCCCGGCGCGCGAGCGGCGAATGGCGTTGGAGACGATTCGCAGCGCTTCCTCCTGGCCCACTACGCGCTTCGCGAGCGCCTCCTCCATACGCAACAGCTTCTCCTTCTCGCCCTCGAGCATCTTGGACACCGGAATGCCGGTCCACTTGGACACGACCTCGGCAATCTCCTCCTCGGTCACCTTGTTGCGTACCAGGGTCGGCGCTTTGTCCTCGGCGGCCACCGCTAGACTCAAGCGCTTCTCGAGCTCAGGGATCTTGCCGTACTGCAGTTCCGCCATTTGCCCGAGATTGCCGGCGCGGCGCGCGGCCTCGAGCTCGAGGCGCGCGCGATCGAGTTGCTCGCGAACCTGCGCCGTGCCCTGCAGCGCCGCCTTCTCGGCCTTCCACACTTCCTCGAGGTCGGCATATTCCTTCTCCAGGCTTGCCAGCGTCCCCTCGAGTGTTGCCAGGCGCTTGCGCGAGGCCTCGTCCTTCTCCTTCTTCAGCGCCTCCCGCTCGATCTTCAGCTGGATGATGCGCCGCTCGAGCTTGTCGAGCGCCTCGGGCTTGGAGTCGATCTCCATGCGAATGCGCGCCGCTGCCTCGTCGATGAGGTCGATCGCTTTGTCGGGCAGTTGCCGGTCGCTGATGTAACGATGCGAAAGCGTCGCCGCGGCGACGATCGCCGGGTCGGTGATCTCGACCTTGTGGTGCAGCTCGTAGCGCTCCTGCAGTCCGCGCAGGATGGCGATCGTGTCCTCGACCGAGGGCTCATCCACCAGCACCTTCTGGAAGCGCCGCTCGAGGGCGGCGTCCTTTTCAAGGTACCTGCGGTACTCATCGAGCGTGGTGGCGCCGACGCAATGCAACTCCCCGCGCGACAGCGCCGGCTTGAGCATGTTGCCCGCATCCATGGCACCTTCGGCCCTGCCCGCGCCCACCATGGTATGCAGCTCGTCGATGAACAGGATGACCTGTCCTTCCTGCTTGGCCAGATCGTTGAGCACGCCCTTTAAGCGCTCCTCGAACTCGCCGCGAAACTTTGCTCCGGCGATCAGCGCACCCATGTCGAGCGCCAGAATGCGCTTGCTCTTCAGGCCCTCCGGCACCTCGCCGTTGACGATGCGTTGCGCCAGACCCTCGACGATCGCCGTCTTGCCGACGCCCGGCTCGCCAATCAGCACCGGGTTGTTCTTGGTGCGGCGCTGCAGCACCTGGATGGTGCGGCGGATTTCGTCATCGCGGCCGATCACCGGGTCGAGCTTGCCGGAAGCAGCGCGCGCGGTGAGATCGATGGTGTACTTCTCGAGCGCCTGACGGACTTCCTCGGCGTTGGCATCGGATACCTTCTCGCCACCGCGCACCTCCTCGATAGCCTTCTCGACGGCGCCGCGCACCACGCCCGCCTCCTTGAACAACCGCGCAAGCGAGCGATCCTCGAACGCCGCGAGCACGAACAGCTCGCTCGATATGAACTGGTCGCCGCGCTGTTGGGCCAGCTTGTCGGTGACGTTGAGCACCCGGTTCAGCTCGTTGGAGAGGTGTATGTCCCCGGGCGTGCCTTCGACCTTCGGCAGGCCATCGAGCAGCCCCAGTAGCGCCGCGCGCAGCTTGTTGACGTCCGCGCCGGCCTTCAGCAGCAACGGACGCACCGAGCCGCCCGCGCCGTCCAGCAGCGACAGCATGACGTGAGCGGGCTCGAGGAACTGGTGATCGCGGCCCAGCGCGAGCGATTGCGCGTCGGCGAGCGACTGCTGAAAGCGGCTGGTCAGTTTATCCATGCGCACGGCAAATACCCTAGACGTGGATACCTTACTCTGTGGGGACAAACCGCAGTCCGTTCAAGGGGCTGCGTCGTCCCGCCGCCTTGCCTTAGCCTTGCGCCGCATCTACTGGTGAGTCAACCGCTCGGCCAGGGCGATGACCGCAATGCCGAGGCTGATGAGGATCACCTGGGTCGCACTGGTGCGCGGATCTGAGCGGCGATGCAGACCCGGGATCAGCCCCGCAACCGCGATGTAGAGAAATCCGGCGGCCGCGAAGGCGAGTGCGTAAGGCAGGGCACCGATCGCCTGGCGTAAGCCAAAGTAGGCCGCGATCGCCCCGATCAGCGAGGCGATTCCGGTGGCCAGATTCAACAGCAGTGCACGCGGGCGCGACAGCCCGGCCTGCACCAGGATGGCGAAATCCCCGACACGGTGCGGGATCTCGTGCGCCGCGACGGCAAAAGTGGTCACCACTCCCAACGGCCTGCTGGTGAGGAAAGCCGCCGCAATCAGCACACCATCGAGCGCGTTGTGGATGCTGTCACCCACCAGCACCAGCACGCCCGATGCCCGCGCGCGCTCGTGATCGCGATCATCGTGTCGGTGATCGTGGTGCTCATGTCGATGAGCGCGGCTCTCGTGGCGCTCGCCCTCCTCGTCATCGTGCGAGTGAGCGTGCCACCACAGTACCAGTTTCTCGATGACGAAGAAGACTCCGAGTCCCACCACCAGCGTCAGCCCGATGTCGTGCGCAGCGGATGGACCGGCGCCCTGCATCGCCTCCGGCAGCAGCGCCAGCAGCGCCGCACCCAGCAACGCCCCGGTGGCGAAGCTGATGAAGTGCGGCAGGATGCGCGCACTGCGCTCCTCGGGCACCCACAGGAATGCCACCGCAAACACGGCGCTGGCGATACCGCCGAACGCGGCGAACAGGATGATCCACAGCAGCAGCAGTCAGGTTTCTCTTAAGTTTCGGCGGGTCAAACATCGTAACACGCACGCCCGGAGTGATAGCAGGCAACTCACGCCAGCCAGATGAGCGCCGCCATGCGCCCGCACTGCCCATCACGACGGTAGGAAAAGAAGCGCGCGGGATCGGCGTACGTGCACCAGAGGCCGCCGAACACCGCGGTGACTCCGGCGGCGGCGAGCCGGCGGCGGGCGAGCACGCTGAGATCGCACTGCCAGCGGCCGCGGCTGTTGGCGGTGAACGCGGCCGCCGCAGCAGCGTCCTGTGCCAGGAATACGGCGCGCACTTCAGCGCCCACTTCGAAGTGCGCGGCACCGATCGCAGGCCCCAGCCAGGCGATCAGCTGTGATGGCACGACGCCCAGCCTCGCCACCGTGGCTTCCAACACCCCCGCGGCGAGCCCACGCCAGCCGGCGTGCGCCGCCGCGACCGCGGAACCGTCACGCGCCGCAAACAGCACCGGCAGGCAGTCCGCCACCTGCATGACGCACACGCTTGCGGCGCGCCGCGCGATGGCGGCGTCCGCCGCCCTCGGGTGCGTGGCGAGCGCCGGCCCGCGCACCGCATCGAGATCGGCAACCTCGTTGCCGTGCACCTGTTCGAGCCACAGCGGCTCTGCGGGCAAGCGCAGGTGCGCGCGCACTCGGCGCCGGTTCTCCGCCACCGCCGCGGCGGCGTCCCCCACGTGCGCGCCGACGTTCAGCGAGTCGAAGGGCGCTGCGCTCACACCCCCTAAGCGCTGAGTGAATGCGGCACGCACTGCCGGCGGCGCCGGCCAGTCCGGCGCGATGACCTGAAGCGGCGCGGCGCTGCGCGCTGCGCTCATGCCCGATCCGCCTCGAGCGCGTTCAGCAGGCGCTGCATGTCTTCGGGCAACGGTGCTTCCCATCCGAGGTCGCGGCCGCTCACCGGATGCGTCAGTTTCAGGCGCGCGGCATGCAGCGCCTGGCGCGGGAACGCCTGCAGCTCGGCGGCCAGTGCCGGCGTGCAGCCCGCGGGAATGCGGCGGCGCCCGGCATACAGCGGATCGCCCACGATGGGGAAGCCGATGTGAGCCAGGTGCACGCGGATCTGGTGCGTGCGGCCGGTCTCCAGCTCGACGCGCACCAGGGTATGCGCCCGGAAGCGCCGCACGAGGCGATAGTGAGTTACCGCAGGGCGGCCGTCCGCGCGCACGGCCATGCGCGTGCGCTGAGTGCGGTGGCGGCCGATGGGCTCTTTAACCGTGCCGCCCGCGGTCATCACGCCGGTACACACCGCGAGATACTCACGCCCGATCTGGCGCGCCGCCATCGCGGCGCTGAGTGCGGCGTAGGCCTCGGGTGTGCGCGCGACGAGTACCAGCCCACTGGTGTCCTTGTCGAGCCGGTGCACGAGCCCCGCGCGTGGCAGCAACGCGAGTTTCGGGTCGAGCGCCAGCAGTGCGTTCTGCAGGGTGTGGCGCGCGTTGCCCGCCCCGGGATGCACCACGAGTCCCGCGGGCTTGTTGATGATGAGCAGCGTGCGATCCTGGAAGGTGACGATGAGCGGAATCGCCTCGGCGAGGGCCGCGGTTTGTGCCGCAAGCTGTGCCTCGATGCGTACCTGCTCGCCGCCCAGTACCTTGTCCTTGGCGCGCAGCGGGCGGCCGTCGACCTGAACCGCCCCGGAGTCGATCCAGGTCTTCAGGCGTGCGCGCGAATACTGCGGCAGCGCGCGGGCGAGTGCCTGATCGAAGCGCAGTCCGGCGGCTGCCGCGGGCAGCCGCAGCGCATGCGAACGGAACTCCGCCGGCGCCTCCGCGGTCGGAAGTGAAGCCGTTGGATTCGCTATACTCGGTGCACTTAAGCGGCGCGAAGCCAAAGAAAGGCCCTTTCCAGATGTTCTTGCCCGGTCCGGTGCGCGGCAGCGTGGTCGCCTTGTGTATCGTGCTGCTCGCCGTTGCCGGCTGCCGCACGCACCGCGAGCGCGATCAGAAGAAGGCGAGCCCCGACGTGCTCTACAAGCGCGCCCGGCACGATCTCGATTCGTACGACTTCACCGCCGCCATCAAGGTGTACGAGCAGCTGACGGCGCGCTTTCCGTTCACCGACGAAGCGCGGCAGTCGCGGCTCGATCTCATCTACGCATATTACCGCGCCGGGGAAGGGGAGTCCGCGACGGACGCCGCCGAGACCTTCATCCGCGAAAATCCCGCGCATCCGCGCGTCGACTACGCCTGGTACGTCAAGGGGCTGGTGGAGTTTGAGCGCACGCCGAACGTGATCGAGCACCTGTTCCGCGCCGACCTCACGCAGCGCCCGCCCGCCACGGCACGCAAGGCATTTGCAGCCTTCAAGACCGTAGTCGAGCAGTACCCGAAGAGCGAGTATGCGCACGACTCGCTGCAGCGCATGATCTACCTGCGCAATCGCCTCGCAAGCTACGAGACGCACGTCGCGCGCTACTACCTCAAGCGTGGCGCGTACGTCGCCGCCGCGCAGCGCGCCAAGGGGGTGATCGAGCAGTACGACGGCGCCCCCGCGGTGCGTGAAGCGCTTCAGATCATGATCGAATCGTACGATCGGCTGAACCTGCAGCCGCTCGCGGCGCAGACCCGCCAGGTGTACGAGGCCAACTACGCAGGCGAAGTGCGTCAGGCACAGGCCGAGGTGAAGAAGTCCTGGTGGAAGATCTGGTAGCGGGCGTGACCCGTGCCCGCTAGCGCCGATAGCCGCTGGTGATCGGATAACGCCAATCGCGCCCGAAGGCGCGACGGCTGACGCGCACGCCGGGCGGCGCCTGGCGGCGCTTGTACTCGTTGCGCTTCACCAGATCCAGCACCCGAGCCGTGATGGCGCGGTCGAAGCCGCGCGCTTCGATCTCATCCACCGACAGGTCCTCTTCGATGAACGCTTCCAGAATCGGGTCGAGCACTTCATAAGGCGGCAGCGAGTCGGAGTCCTTCTGCCCGGGTCGCAGCTCCGCGGACGGCGCACGCTCGATCACCCGCTGCGGGATCACGCGACCTACTGAGTTGCGGTAGTTCGCCAGGCGGTACACCAGGAGCTTGCTGCAGTCCTTGATCGGCGCAAAGCCGCCGGCCATATCGCCGTACAGCGTCGCGTAGCCCACCGCCATCTCGCTCTTGTTGCCCGTGGTCAGCAGCATCCGCCCGGTCTTGTTCGACAGCCCCATCAGCAGCAGCATGCGGCAGCGCGACTGGATGTTCTCCTCGGTGGCATCGGCCGGCCGACCGGCGAACTCGCCCTTGAGCGTCGCGAGCGTGCTCTCGAACATGCCTTCGATGGACAACACGCTGCAGTGCACGCCGAGCGTCTGCGCCTGCTCCTGCGCATCAGCGAGGCTCATGGCGGAGGTATAGCGCGAGGGCATCATCACCGCCTGCACAGAGTCCTTGCCGAGGGCATCGACTGCGATCGCGAGGGTCAGGGCGGAATCGATGCCGCCCGAGAGGCCCATCACCACTCCCGGGAAGCCGTGCTTCCCGACATAGTCACGCACCCCGAGTACCAGTGCGCCGTAGACGCTGGCCTCGTCGGAGAGCTCGGGCGCCACCTCGCCCGCCTGCGGTATCACCCTGCCGCGCGCATCGCGCACGAAGTGCGTGACATAGGTGCCTTGTTCGAATGCTGGCGCGCGCATCACCACCTGTCCCTGCGCATCCATTACAAAGGAGTTGCCATCGAACACCAGCTCGTCCTGTCCGCCCACGAGATTCACGTAGGCGAGCGGCACACCGACATCGCGGGCGCGGGCGTGCGCAATGTCCTCGCGCTCACGCTGTTTGTGGATCTCGTAAGGTGAGGCGTTGATGACGAGCAGCAGCTGCGCGCCGTCGGCGCGCGCCAGCTGCGCGGCTTCCGGCTGCCAGATGTCCTCGCACACCAGCAATCCCACCCTGAAGCCCTGACAGTCCGCAACGGTGGGTTGCGCGCCGGCCTGGAAGTAGCGCTTTTCGTCGAAGACTTTGTAGTTAGGCAGCTCCGCCTTGCGGTGGATCGCGGCAATCTCCCCGCGCGCAATCAGCGCGGCGGAGTTGTAGATGCCGGCGCGGGTGTACTCCGGGAATCCCACCATCACCGCGGCGTCCGCCACCTCGCCGCGCACGCGCGCCAGCCCCTCCTCGATCTGGCGGCGAAAGCCGCGATGAAACAGCAGATCCTCGGGCGGGTAGCCGCTCAGCGTGAGCTCGGGAAACAGCACCAGGTCCGCGCCGAGCTCAAGGTGCGCGTGCCGCGTGCTGGCGATCACCCGGGCGGCGTTGCCCTGCACGTCCCCGACCAGGAGATTGACCTGCGCCAGCGCGATCCGCACAGACTCACTCATGTGTCACCGGCTTGGCCGCGAAAGGCCTGAAAGCCTAATCGGAAAGGCTATTGTTTCACGAGTCAGCGCCGTCTGCCCTGCGCAGGGCGCCTCGGCACGCGCTGCCTTGCGCCTGGGGAGCGGCGCGCAGCTGCGGCGCGCGACTTCACCGCGCCCCCAGCTCGCTTGGCTCCCCTCGCGGCAGGCTTCACGGGTTTCGCGGCAGCGCTCACCGGCCGCGTTGCCGCCGCACGCGCAGAGGTGGCGCGGTGCGCGCGCGCGCGCCGCTGGCGCAGCAGCCGATCCATGGACGTACCGAGCTCGGCGGGCGACTTCACCGTGCGAACGCCTGCCGCCTCGAACGCCGCGTACTTGTCGGCCGCCGTGCCCTTGCCACCGGCGACGATGGCCCCGGCGTGCCCCATGCGCTTGCCCGGGGGAGCGGTAAGGCCGGCGACATAGGCGACCACGGGCTTGGAGACGAACTTGCGGATGTACTGCGCGGCGGCTTCCTCGTCGCTGCCACCGATC
>DASWUP010000078.1:0-9620 GCA_036401635.1 Steroidobacteraceae bacterium | reverse complement strand
ACCAGGCGCTCGAGCCCCGCGACGAAATCCGCGGCGACGACCGGATCACCGTTCGACCAACGCGCCTCGCGGCGCAACTTGAACACGTAGATCTTGCCGTCGGTGCTGACACCCCAGGTGGCTGCTACCCCGGGCGCCACTCGCGCATTCTTGTCGAGCGTGGTCAGTCCCTCGCACAGATCGCGCACGATGCTCTGCGCTTCGAACCCGCGCGCCTTCTGGGGGTCGAGGGAGTCGGGATCCGGCCCCCCGCCGCGTACCACGATGGCGGCATGTGCCGCGGCGCTGCCGGAGCCGGCGGGCCCCTGATCGTGCGAGCGCGTACACCCGGCGAGGGTCGCGAGGATGGCAACGGTCGCGGCAGTGGCGGCTGCCTGGAGCGCGGCGCGCCGCGTGCTCATGCCGGCCGCGTGCGGCTCGAGTTGATCTGGGCGCGCAGCGCCTGAGTCGCCGCGCGCGCCGCGCTGGCGAAGTCCTCACCCGCAGAGGCATACAGGATGCCACGCGAGGAGCTCACGATGAGACCTGCACCTTGTGCGGTCTGGCCGCTCTGCACCGCCTGCGCCACGTCGCCCCGTTGCGCTCCGACCCCGGGCACGAGCAGCGGCATCTCGCCCACGAGCGAGCGCACCTCGGCGAGATCGCCCGGATAGGTGGCGCCCACGACCAGCAGGCAGTTGCCGCGCGAGTTCCAGCGCCGGGCGGCCAGTTCCGCGACCACCTGGTAGAGCTTGCGGCCGCCGACCACGAGGTCCTGCAGGTCGCGCGCCCCGGGATTGGAGGTGCGGCACAGGATGATGACGCCCTTGTCCTCACGCCTTAAGAACGGCTCGAGCGCGTCACCGCCGAGATAGGGGTTGACAGTGACGGCATCCGCGCCGTAACGCTCGAACGCCTCGATGGCGTAGCGCTCGGCGGTGTTACCCACATCGCCTCTCTTGGAGTCGAGGATCACGGGCACGCCGGGGTGCGTCTTGTGGATGTACTCGATAGTGCGCTCGAGCTGATCCTCCGCCTCGTAGGCGGCGTAGTGCGCGAACTGCGGCTTGTACGCGCACACCAGGTCCGCGGTGGCGTCGATGATGGCCTTGTTGAACTGGAAAATCGGCGAGGGCCCGGCGGCGATGTGGCGCGGGAAGCGTTCGATTTCCGGGTCGAGCCCGACGCACACCAGCGAGTCGCTTCTGTCCCAGGCGCGCGTGAGCTGCTCGACGAATCCGCTCATGCGACGCGTGTGCGCCCGCCGACGCTGCGCTTCTTTACGTGCACCAGGAGGATCGACACCGCCGCAGGGGTCACGCCCGGCACGCGCGCCGCCTGGCCGACCGTTGCGGGCCGCACTTCGCTGAGCCTCTGGCGCACTTCGTGCGACAGGCCTGTCATGCGCGTGTAGTCGAGGTCGGCCGGCAGCGCGGTCTCCTCGTTGCGCCGGGCGCGCTCGATCTCGTCCTGCTGCCGCTCGATGTAGCCTGAGTACTTGGCGCGCACTTCGACCTGCGCCCGCACCTGTGCAGGCAGGCGCTCGTCCAGCGCGGATGCGCCCGTGGGAGCCCCGGCAATCTCGAGCACGGTGTCGTAGGTCACTCTCGGGCGCTTGAGCAGCTCGAAGGCCGAGGTGTCGCGCGCCAGGGGTTCGCCCAGCACACGCTGCGCCCATTCCGCCGGCACGTCCGCCGGCTGCAGGCGCAGGTTCTGCAGGCGCTCGACCTCGAGATCGGACATGCGCTGCTTCGCTTCGAAGAGCGCCCAGCGCTCATCGTCCACGAGCCCCAGCTGCCTTCCCGCGGGCGTCAGGCGCAGATCCGCGTTGTCCTCGCGCAGCAGCAGGCGGTGTTCCGCGCGGCTCGTGAACATGCGGTACGGCTCGCGCGTGCCGCGTGTCACCAGGTCATCGATGAGCACCCCGAGGTAGGCCTCGCTGCGCTTCGGTGTCCAGGGCTCGCGATCCCTCACGGCGAGCGCAGCGTTGATGCCGGCGATGAGGCCCTGGGCTGCGGCCTCCTCGTAGCCGGTGGTGCCGTTGATCTGGCCGGCGAAGAACAGGCCTGTGAGCGCGTGTGTCTCGAGCGAACTCTTCAGATCGCGCGGATCGAAGAAGTCGTACTCGATGGCATAACCGGGACGCGTGAGGTGCGCGTTCTCGAAGCCGCGGATGGTGCGCACGAACTCGTACTGCACGTCGAAGGGCAGGCTGGTCGAGATGCCGTTCGGGTAGACCTCGTGAGTGTGCAGTCCCTCCGGCTCCACGAAAATCTGGTGCGAAGACTTGTCCGCGAAGCGGATGACCTTGTCTTCGACGGACGGGCAGTAGCGCGGGCCGATGCCTTCGATCACCCCCGTATACATCGGCGAACGATCAGTGGCCGCCCGGATGATGTCGTGGGTGCGCTCGTTTGTCTTCGTAATGAAACAGTTTACTTGTGCGGGATGCTCATTAGCACGTCCAAGGAACGAAAACACCGGCGTCGGCTCATCACCCGGCTGAACGGTCATGACCGACCAGTCGAGCGTGCGGCCGTCGATCCTGGGGGGTGTCCCGGTCTTCAGGCGCCCCACGCGCAGGGGCAACTCGCGCAGCCGCGCCGCGAGCCCGTTGGAAGGGGAATCGCCGGCACGTCCACCGGGGTAGTTGGTGAGGCCGACATGAATGCGTCCTGCGAGGAAGGTGCCCACGGTGAGTACCACCGCTCGGGCTTCGAACGTGATGCCCGTGACTGTGATCACGCCGCGCACCCGGCCGCTTTCCACGATGAGGTCCGCCACCTCCTGCTGGAACAGTGTGAGGTTCGGCTGGTTCTCGAGCAGCGTCCGGATGGCCTGCTTGTAGAGTTGCCGATCGGCCTGGGCGCGGGTCGCGCGCACGGCCGGGCCCTTGCTGGCATTGAGCGTGCGGAACTGGATGCCGGCACGGTCCGCGGCGCGGGCCATGGCGCCGCCGAGCGCGTCGATCTCGCGTACCAGGTGTCCCTTGCCGATGCCGCCGATGGCGGGATTGCAACTCATCTGACCGAGCGTCTCGATACTCTGGGTCAGCAGCAGGGTGCGCGCGCCCATGCGCGCGGCCGCCAGCGCCGCCTCGGTGCCGGCATGGCCGCCGCCGATGACGATGACGTCGTGGGTGCTCGCGAATCGCGTCTGGTGGCTCGTGTGCATGAGAACCCTGGCGGCGGCCGGCTCCGATGGCGGGTGTCCCCAACCGCGTATGCCGCGAGGGACGCGTATTGTAGGGCGGCAGACCCTACGAACAAGACCGTGGCTTGTCTTATCCTTGAAGGGGTTTCTGTGCCTCCGACGAGCGGATCGAAAGTCGTGCATGCGGACCGCCCTTAGGGCCCTCACCTCCGGGGCTCTCTTCGCGCTGGGCCTCGCCGCCGGCACGGCAGCCTCGCCGGCGCCTGGCCTGGCGCTGTCGGCCTGCGAACTCGAGCACCCGCTGCGACTGACGGTGGTACCGGCGGAGTGCGGTACGCTCGCCGTGCGCGAAGGATCGCCCGATTCGGTTGGCCGCGTAATCTTTCTGCGCGTCGCCCGTGTGCCGGCCATCAGCCGCAGCAAGCGGGCGGATCCGCTGTTCGTGCTTGCCGGGGGGCCGGGGTTTGGTGCGGGCGATTTGTATGCCGCCGTGGCGCCGGCGTTCGCGCGCATTCACCGCGACCGCGACATCGTGCTCATCGATCAGCGCGGCACCGGCCGATCGCATCCCCTCAAATGCCCCTTCAGCGAGGAGGACCTGTACAGCGCGCCGGGTGATCAGGCCGCGCGCGAGATGCAGCGTTGCCTGGCGGAGCTTGCGCCCGCGAGCGACGTCGCCTGGTTCACCACCAGCGTCGCGGTCCAGGATCTTGAGCGGGTGCGTGCGGCGCTCGGCTACCCGCGCATCGATTTGTATGGCGCATCCTACGGCACCCGCGTCGCGCAGCATTACCTGCGGCGCTTCCCGCAGCGCACGCGCACTGTGGTGCTCGATGGCGTGGTGCCGCCACGGCTGGCGATCGGGCCGGAGATGGCGCTCAACGCGCAACGCGCCCTGGACAGCATTCTGTCGCGGTGCGCGCGCGCGCCGGATTGCCGCGCGCACTTTGGTGACCCGAACGACGCGTACCGCGCGCTGCGGCTGGCGCTCGACACTGAAGCCGTCGCGGTGAATCTGCCCGATCCCACCACCGGGCAGCCACTGCTGTTGAAGTTCACGGCGCAGCACCTCGCGGGCCTGCTGCTGCGCATGAGTTACCAGGCCGAGCATGCGGCGCTGCTGCCCCTGCTGCTGCACGAGGCGCACGAGCGGCACGATTACCGGGGCCTGGCAGCCCAGTACCTGCTCGCCGGGCACGACGATCGCTTGCTCGCCACCGGCATGGCCCAGAGCGTGTTGTGCGCGGAGGACGTGCCCTTCTACGATCCGGGGACCATCGACCGCGCGCAGCTCTCGCGCACCTTTCTGGGCACGCAGCAAGTCGACAATCTGATCAGTGTGTGCCGCTTCTGGCCGCGCGGACCGATCGACCGCGATTTCCATGCGCCGCTCAAGAGCGAGGTGCCGGTGCTGCTGCTGTCGGGCAGCGATGACCCGGTCACCCCTGCCGCGTACGCCGAGGAGGCGCGCCGCGGTTTCGCGCACAGCCGCCACGTGGTGCTGCAGGGCTTCGGGCACGGCCAGCTGACGGCACCGTGCGTGGATCGGCTGATGGCGGAATTTCTCGAGCGCGCTTCTGTGGAGGGGCTCGACGTCTCGTGCGTCCACGCTGCACGGCCGCAGGCGTTTTTCACCTCGCTGAACGGACCGCCGCCGTGACGCTCAGCTTGACGGAGCGCGCGTGATCGAGGCGCGCAACCTCTACAAGCACTTCGGCGCGCTGACGGCGGTGCGCGACGTCAGCCTGCGCGCCCCCGACGGGCGCATCACCGGCCTCCTCGGGCCCAATGGCGCCGGCAAGTCCACCACGCTGCGCATGCTGTACACGGTGCTCAGGCCCGATGCGGGCGATGCGCTCATCGACGGTCACAGCGCGGTCCACACGCCGCTCGAAGCGGCCCGGCGCCTGGGGGTGCTGGCGCACGGCGCCGGCATCTATCCGAACCTCACCGCGCGCGAAAACATCCTCTACTTTGGCGCGCTGCATGGCCTGGCGCGCGCCGCGGCCCGCGCCCGCGCGGCTGAGCTCATCGGCCTGCTGGAGATGGAGGAATTCGCCGACCGCCGGGCCAAGGGCTTCTCGCAGGGTGAGCGCATCAAGACCGCCCTGGCTCGCGCGCTCATTCACCGGCCGCGCAACCTGGTGCTGGACGAGCCAACCAACGGGCTGGATGTGATGGCGGTGCGCGCCCTGCGCCGCCTGCTCGGGTCTCTGCGCGACGCCGGGCACTGCGTGCTGTTCTCCAGCCACGTGATGCAGGAAGTGAGCGCCCTGTGCGACGAGGTGGTGGTGATCGCGCACGGCACCGTGCTCGCGAGCGGCACCCCCGATGCGATCCGCACGCGCACCGGCGCCGGCGGCCTCGAGGACGCCTTCGTGCAGCTGATCGCCGGGGCCGGCGAGGCGTGAGCCGTGCGCGCCATCCTCACCGTGTTTGGCAAGGAATTTCGCGAGAACCTGCGCGAGCGGCGCACGCTCATCTCGGCGCTGATCCTGGGTCCGCTGCTGGGCCCGTTGCTGTTCGCGGGCGGACTGTCCCTGCGGATCGAACGCGGCGCCGAGGAAGGCGATCGCCCGATCATGCTCGCGGTCGCGCACGGCGAGCGCGCTCCGAACCTGCTCGCCTTCCTGCGCCAGTATGGGGTGACCGTCCAGCCCGTGGACTACGACGCCGCCGCGGCCCGCGCCGCGGTGCAGGCGCATCGGCACGAACTGGTACTGGCGGTGAGCGCGGACTTCGCCGCGAACCTGTCGGCCGGTACGCCCGCCCCCGTGCTGCTGTACGCCGATTCCTCGGACGTGTCCGCCTCCGGCGCCATCTCGCGGGTGACGGCGCTTCTTGGCCAGTACGCCTCACGCCTCGCGCGCTTGCGCGCGGTGGCGCGCGGCATCGATCCGCTGGTGCTGGCGCCGCTGGCGGTGCAGGACATCGACGTCTCGACGCCAGCGAGCCGTTCGGTGCTGGCCCTCGGGACCCTGAGCTACCTGGTGCTGCTCACGATGCTGATGGGCGGCATGTACCTCGCCATCGACGCCACCGCCGGTGAGCGCGAGCGCGGCTCGCTCGAGCCGCTGCTGACGGTGCCGGTGCCACGCGAGCAGCTGATCTTCGGCAAGATTCTCGCGACCTGCGCCTACATGACGCTGTCGCTTACGCTCACCGTGGCCGCATTCGCGATCATGTTGCGTTTCACCGGACTGGAGCGCTTCGGCATGAGCGTCAATTTCGGTCCCGGCGTGGGCCTGGCGGTCATTCTGTTCTGCCTGCCGCTGGTGCCGCTCGGTGCGGCGCTGATGACCATCGTGGCGGCATCCACGCGCAGCTACCGCGAGGCGCAGACCTACCTGGGCCTGGTGTTGCTCGTGCCGACGCTGCCGCTGGTGTTCGCCGGCGTGATGGGGCTGCGCCCGACGCTTGCGCTCATGGCGATTCCCTCACTCAGCCAGCATTTCCTCATCACGAGCCTGCTACGCGATGAGCCCGTGCCGGCGGCGCATCTCGCCGTGTCAGTCATCGCGACGCTGGCGCTCGGCGCGCTGCTGCTCGCCATCGCCGGAGGTCTCTACCGGCGCGAAGCGCTGCTGAGCTAGAGGCACGGTGGCGCGCGGCGGCGGCGCGCGCGCCAGCAGTGTGCGCAGGCTTGCGACCTGCGCGTCCGCGAAATCGCGCGCCTCGACCTCGAAGCGGTTGTTCCAATATCCGCGCCGCAGGCATTCGATGAGGTAGCGCGCCACCGTCAGCGTGCCTGCTTCCCACTGACTGATGACGTGACAGTACTCGTGCAGCATCAGCCAGGGGTCGGCGAAGAGGTCCGCGGCACTGCCGCGCAGATAGATGCGGCCCGGGCGCGTGGTCGCCACGGCACGGCCGTGCAGGCGGGCGAACCAGGAGTGCTCGATCACTCGCACGTGGTCGACGCGCGCGCCGAGCAGGCGTTCCAGGGCGATGCGCACGGCGTCCGGCAGCGCTGCCTCGCGTGCCCTTCTCATACCCCGTCTCGCTCAGCCGCTCGTGCGCAGCCACCCCATGCTGGGCCGGAAGCGCAGTGCGCGCGCGGGTCCCGCCGCGATGTCCTCGGGCAGCACCTGCACGCCCGCGTCTTCGAGATAGAAGCGCACCAGCTTGATCACGATCTCGCAGCCCGGGCGCGCCTGCGGCGCATCCGCGAGATGGGCCACGATGCGCGCCTGCAGATGGCGGGCCGCGGGCGCGGCCTCGCGCAGCGATTCAAGGCAGCGGTGCACCAGCAGCAGCTCGGTGGCGAGTGTCGTATCGGTCTGTTCCGCGGGCTTGGAGTGCTTGACGATGCAACGCAGGTGCAGCAGGGCCCCGGCCTCCTCGTCGGCGTCGTACACGCACACCGCGATCGCCGAGCGCAGCTCGGTCACGAGCAACGCCTCGCCGGAGGTGATCTCGAAGCGGTCGGGCGCGACGTGGATTTCAGAACTTACCATGCACCGGTGTATACCGTCCCGCCGCATGAGCATGCGCGCTCTCCTGTCCAAACTATGAACTGCCGCACGAAGCACGCGTAGAATATGCCAATGCGTCGCGCCGGAGCCGGGAACCTGCAGTGTTTTGTCGTGCTGCTCCTCGCCGTGGTGGCGGGGCCGGCAGGCGCGCAGCAGTCGCCGGTGTCGTCGATTCGCGTCAGCGGGGACGCCAAGGTGACCGCCAAGCCCGATCGCGTACAGATCGACATCGGCGTGAGCACGCGGGCGGCGCAGTCGCAGGAGGCGGCGTCGCAGAACGCGCGCCAGGTGGACGCGGTACTCGCGGCGGTGCGCAAGGCCGTAGGTCCCGCGGCGCTCCTCAAGACCATCAGCTACTCGCTGAATCCGACCTACCAGTACCACCCGGACGGCGCGGAGCCGACCATTACCGGCTACAGCGCGCTGAACGTCGTGCAGGTGACGCTCGATGACCTCGCGAAAATCGGCAGCGCCATCGATAGCGCGACCCAGGCGGGCGCCAATCACGTGCAGGGCATCCAGTTCACGCTGCGTGACCAGGACGCGGTGCGCGCCGAAGCGCTGCGCCAAGCGGCGACCAAGGCGCGTGCCGAGGCGGACGTGCTTGCCGCGGCGCTCGGACTCAAGGTCGTACGCGTGCTCACCGTCGAGGAGAACAGTCCACGCGTGGTGCCGGTGCGCGCCTACATGGGAGCGCCGCGCGTGGCTGTGAGCGCGGCGACGCCGACGCCGGTGGAGGCGGGGACACTGGATGTGACCGCCGACGTCATGCTCACGGTGGAAGTGACCCCCGCGGCACGCTAGGCTCATTTCGAAGGGACAGACCATGACCATGGTGCGCCAGTTGCTCGATCGCAAGGGTCGGGCGGTTTTCTCAGTAGGGCCCGACGCCCCGGTGCTGGAGGCGATCCGCGCCATGGCCGAGCATCACATCGGCGCGTTGCTGGTCATGAAGGGCGAGGCGCTCCAGGGCATCGTGTCCGAGCGCGACTACGCCCGCAAGGTGATCCTGCGCGGGCGCTCCTCCAGCGACACCCCGGTGCGCGACATCATGACCTCCCCGGTGCTCACGGTCTCGCCCGAGACTTCCGTGGATCAGTGCATGCAGCTGGTCACCGACAAGCGCGTGCGGCATCTGCCGGTGGTCGAGCAGGACCGCGTCATCGGCATGGTATCGATCGGCGACCTGGTCAAGGCGGTCATCGCCGAGCAGCGGCAGCAGATCGAGCAGCTCGAGAGTTACATTCACAGCTAACCGGGTCTTTAGTTGGCCTGAGCGCCTTCGTTTTTCAGCGCCTCGAGGCCAGCCAGATTCACGCTGCCGACGGCAGTCTTCAACTCATCGATGCCAGGGGCGTCGCCCGCAGCGCTCACGGCGAAGCGCTCGCCCAGCACGACGCTGTATTCTCCGTAATGAGCGTGGCTGTCCCATTTTTCATGCCTCAATTGTCCGCCGCTCCTGTAGGTCTTCTCAAAACCCGAGTCGGTCTCGCTTTCCTGCTCGACACCGGCCCAGCCCGCGGCGAATCCCACCAGACCCCGAAGCGATCCGGTATCGGTGATCGTCAACGTAACGCTCCGTCCCGCGTCGTCGGAATAGGTCGCCGTGCCCTTGGAGATCTGCACCCCCATGGCGGCGTTTCGCTCGACCGATAGCCGAGTACGCTTCAGGCCGACGAGCGTGTCGGGAAGAAAAGGCTTGATGCGATCCGGAGCCAGCGACTCAACTCTTCCGCCGCTGCCGATGGCGCCGACCAGCTGGCCAACCGCCTTCGCCTGTGCATCCGCGTCGCCGGACTTCCCCGCCGCTTCCGCCTGCTTGGAAGCCTCCTGCATCTTGTTCGCCCAAGCCTGCACTTTTTCTCCAGTACTGCCGCTGTCGAGGCCGGTGATACTCGTGGCGCCCCGGCCCACCCCCAAGCCCGCGCCCGCAATCGAGCCGATGATCACATTCAGCACGAGGGCGACGACGATGGCCGCAATGATCGTTACGGCGGTGTAGCCGGGCGCCTT
>DASWUP010000077.1:0-4707 GCA_036401635.1 Steroidobacteraceae bacterium | reverse complement strand
CAGGCCGCGGACCTGATCCGCATTGCCATCGGCCGCGAACCCGAGCGCCGCGATCTGAGGCTGAAGCTACTCGAAGTGTTCTTCGTGTGGGGCAACAAGGAGCAGTTCCTGCAGGCGGCGCGCGAGCTGGCGCAGACGCGTGCCGAGGCCGAGCCCGGGGAGTGGGAGAAGATCCTCATCATGGGCAAGCAGCTCGCCCCCGAGGATGCGTTGTTCTCGGGGAGCGGCGCGATGACCGGTGTGTACGCCGGCGGCGTGGACCTTGACCTGGAAGGCGGACAGAGCCGCGTGGACTTCGACCTGCAGGGCCAGCCGGTCGCGGGCGAGGCGCCGCAGGCGGTGGATCTGGATATCGGCGCGGCCGTGGGCGAGCACGGTGCCGCGGATGCGCAGACCAACGTCACCGACCGTAACGCCGCCCTGCTCGAGAACACTTTCCTCACCAGCACCGGAACGACGCGCCAGATGACGGCGCGCATGCGCGAGGCGGGCATCGCCACCGGGGAAGTCGAGGGTCCGACCGTCGAGCAGCCCACGATGCCCACCCACGAGCACCCAACCGTACGGCACAAACTCGAGACGGCGCTCAGGCAAAGCGGCACCGAGCAGACTGCGGAACTGGCGCTCGATGATCTCGGCCTGGACGTGGGGCAGGTCGACACGGTGGATCAGCCGGGCCTCGGGGCTCCGGAGGCTCCGACACTGGTTGCAGGCCTCGACGATCACTCCCGCCAGGTGATGGAGGACGCGCACCAGCGTGCCAGGGAGGAGACCGGCTCCTCCACCGGCGCATGGCAGTTCGATCAGGACGAACTGGAGTCCGCGCTCACGCAGACCAACGTTGCGGTTCAAGACACCTCGCCGACCTCGCGGCTCAAGGCACTCGGCGCACATGCCGTGGATGTCGATGTAGGGGATTCGACCGGCACGCATCCGGCGGCGCACAGCGGGGAACTGGACGTCGATGTCGGCGCCGCCACGGGAAGCCACGCGGCCAACGGCGGTTCCCTGGACCTCGACGTGGGTCCTGCGACGGTGCCGGACACCGAATTCGCCGCCACGCAGAGAATCTCCTCGGAAGACCTGGCGCTGCCGGACCTCGAGCCGGTGACCATGAGCGAGGTCGGCACCAAACTCGATCTGGCTCGCGCCTACATGGACATGGGTGATCCTGACGGTGCGCGCAACATTCTCGAAGAAGTGCTCGCCGAGGGCTCGGCGGCGCAGAAACAGGAAGCGCAGCGTCTGATGGAGGCGCTGCCGGGCTAAGCATCGGCGTGGCCAGGATTGCCGTCGGGATCGAGTACGACGGCTCCGCCTACGCAGGCTGGCAGGCGCAGGGCTCCCGGCGAACCATCCAGCAGATCACCGAACGAGCGCTAAGCAGCGTCGCAGCGGAGCCGGTCAGCCTGGTATGCGCCGGGCGCACCGACGCCGGTGTACACGCGCACGGCCAGGTGGCGCACTTCGACACGCGCGCCACGCGCAGCGCGCGCGGCTGGGTCCTCGGGGCCAACAGCGAACTGCCGGCGGACGTGAGTGTGTCCTGGGCCCTGCCGGTGCCCGCGCACTTTCACGCACGCTACTGTGCCGAGGCGCGCACTTACCGTTACCTGATCCTGAACCGCGTGGCCCGCTCGGCTCTGCTGGCGCAACGTGCGACCTGGATCCATCGGCCGCTCGACCACGAGCGCATGGCGCAGGCCGCAAGCGCCCTGCACGGCGAGCACGACTTCAGTGCCTTCCGCTCCTCGGAGTGTCAGGCCAAATCGCCCATCCGGCGCATGGAGCGTCTCACCGTGGAGCGGCGCGGCGACTCGGTCGTCATCGAGGCGACCGCCAACGCTTTCCTGCACCACATGGTGCGCAACATCGCGGGCCTGCTGATTGCCATCGGCAAGGCCGACGCGCCCCCTTCCTGGGCGCGCGAAGTGCTCGAAGGCCGCGACCGCACCAGGAATGCCGCCACCGCCCCGGCCGCCGGGCTGTACCTGCTGTCGGTGCGCTATCCGGCCGCGTTCGCCGTGCCGGTGGCGCTCCCGCACGAGGTGCTCCCGCCCGATCGGCTATGATCGCGCACCCAGTCTCACCGCCGCGCGGGTGTGCCCGGATGTCCTGGTTCGAGAAGATCATGCCCTCCCGCATCAAGACCGAGCGGCGCACCCGTTCGGTGCCGGAGGGCCTGTGGATCAAGTGCCCGGCATGCGATGCGGTCCTGTACCGCGCCGAGCTGGAGCGCAACCTGTATGTCTGCCCCAAGTGCAGCCACCACATGCGCATGGGCGCGCGTGACCGGCTGGAGCGCTTCCTCGACCCGGGCACGACCGCGGAAATCGGCGCCGGCATCTCACCGGAGGATCCGCTCAAGTTCCGCGACAGCAAGCGCTACCGCGACCGGCTCAACCAGGCCCAGAAGGCGACCGGCGAAAGCGATGCCCTGGTGGTGCTGGCGGGCGCGCTGCATGGGCTGCCGATCGTGGCGTGTGCGTTCGAATTCCAGTTCCTCGGCGGCTCGATGGGTTCGGTGGTCGGCGAGCGCTTCAAGCGCGGCGTGGATTACTGCATCCAGGAGCGGCGGCCGTTCGTGTGCTTTTCCGCCAGCGGCGGGGCACGCATGCAGGAGGCGTTGTACTCGCTGCTGCAAATGGCGAAGACCGCGGCGGCACTGTCACGCCTCGCGCAGGCGCACCTGCCGTTCGTTTCCGTGATGACCGATCCGACCACCGGCGGCGTGTCGGCGAGCCTCGCGCTGCTCGGCGACCTGAACCTCGCCGAGCCGCGCGCGCTGATCGGCTTCGCAGGTCCCCGGGTCATCCAGCAGACCGTGCGCGAGACGCTGCCGGAGGGCTTCCAGCGCAGCGAATTCCTGCTCGATCACGGGGCCATCGACATGATTGTCGATCGCCGCGAGATGCGCGACCGGATCGCGACGCTGCTGCGGCTGCTGCTGAAGCTCCCGGCCGCCGCTGCCTGACGCGCACGCTGCTTTCCAAGCGTAGGCCGATGCGCACCCTCGCCGAGTGGCTCACGCTGCAGGAGTCGGTGCATCCCAAGAGCATCGACATGGATCTCACGCGCGTCGCCGCGGTCGCGCGCGCGCTCGAGGTCGCCGAGCCGCCATTCCCGGTGATTACCGTGGGTGGCACCAACGGCAAGGGCTCGACCGTGGCGCACCTGGAGGCGCTGCTGGGTGCGCTCGGGGCGTCGACCGGCACGTTCACCTCGCCGCACTTCATCCGCTACCACGAGCGCATCCGCGTGAACGGGGAGGAGGTCGCCGATCAGGAGCTCATCGCGGCGTTCGAGCGCATTGAGGCCGCCCGCGGCGCGATCACGCTCACCTTTTTCGAATACAACACGCTGGCGGCGCTACTCATTTTCGGGCAGCGGGCCGTGGACGTTGCGGTCCTGGAAGTGGGGCTCGGAGGCCGGCTCGACGCCACCAACCTCGTGGCCGCGGATGTCGCCGTGGTCGCCTCCGTCGGCTTCGATCATCGTGACTGGCTCGGCGATACGCTCGAGCTCATCGGCGCGGAGAAAGCCGGGATTTTCCGCCCCCGGCGGCCAGCGGTACTCGGCACGCCAAACATGCCGGCGAGTGTGTTCGCGAGCATTGCCGTGCTCGGGGCGCGCGCGGTGGTCGCGGAGCGGGATTTCACCTGGCGGGTGCGGCGGACGGACTGGGACTACGACGGCCTCGGGGTGTCGCTGCGCGGTTTGCCGCCGTCCGCACTCGCAGGTTCCATCCAGTACCGCAATGCCGCCACGGCCATCGCCGCGGTGGAGGCGCTGGGTCGGCGCCTCGCCGGGCGGCTCGCATTGCTCGATGAGCGCGCCGTGGGCGCCGCGCTGCGCGCGGTGCGCCTCGCCGGCCGCTTCCAGGTGGTGCCGGGCGAGGTGGAGTGGATTCTGGACATTGCGCACAACCAGCCCGCCGCTGAGGTGCTCGCCACGCAGTTGCGCGAGCGAGCGCTGCCGCGCGCGCCGCACGGCCGGCGCGATCCGGGACACAGCTTCGCGGTCATCGGCGTGTTGGCGGACAAGGACGCCGGGGCGATCGCCGTCGCGCTCAGCAGCGTCATCGACCAGTGGATCGTGTGTGCGCTGCCCGGTGCGCGCGGTTGCAGCGCCGCGCAGCTGGCGCAGCGCCTCGCCCGGCCGCCGGACCAGATGACGCTCGCGGCCTCGGTCACGGCGGGCTGTGAGCTGGCGCGCACCGCTGCGCAGCCGGGAGACCGGGTGGTGGTGTGCGGTTCCGTGCACACCGTGGGGCCGGCGCTGCAGTGGCTTCAGATATACTAAGGCGCAGCCGGCCGCTGCTGGCGGCGGCCATTGTTGCGCGCTTACGTCCCCTTACATGCTTGGCGCGGTTTAGCCCCCATCGTGGGTACCTAAGGTGAAAGAACGGCTGACGGGCGCGATCATTCTCGTGGCCCTGATCGTGTTGTTGGTGCCCGAGCTGTTGACAGGACCGGTCCGGTCCGCGCCGCGGGCTGCGGCCGTGACGCCAGCCGCGGAAGGTGCGCCGTTGCGCTCCTACACCATCAAACTTGCGGACGATGCGCATTCGCGCGCCGCCACGGCAACCACCAGCGGACCGCAACAACCGACGCCGCTTCCGGCTGCCGCGGCGCCGGCGCCCGCTGTGCAACCCGCGGCGGCAGAGTCGGCGCCGCCGGCCGCCGCGAGCGCTGCGCGAGAGCCTGC
>DASWUP010000076.1:0-4686 GCA_036401635.1 Steroidobacteraceae bacterium | reverse complement strand
TGATCCAACATCTGCTGCTGTACCCGCTGTTCGTTCTGTGCATGTGGCGCTCGCTGCGCACCGGGTGGCGTCCGCTGTGGCGGGCCGTCCCCATCCAGCTGCTGTGCGCGCTCGGCTTCGCGGTGCTGGCCGCCCCGTGCCTGGTAGTGGGCGAGTATGTGTTGGGCCAAACGATGCACGACGAGAAGCAGGGCGATTTTTTCATGGGTCCGGAAATTCCCACCTGGATCGCAAGCGCCACCAACTTCCTCGTGACCTACGGCTTTGGCCTCGCGCTGATCGCCAGCTTTGCGTTTTACCAGCGCCTGCGCGACTCGCAGCTGCGCTCGGCAGCGCTCGAGCGCGCACTCACCCAGGCGCACCTGGCGGCGCTGCGCATGCAGCTGTCGCCGCACACACTGTTCAACCTGCTGCACACCATCCGCGGGCAGATCACCTGGGATCCGCCGGCCGCCCAGGCCATGGTGGTGCAGCTCGGGGACCTGTTGCGGCGGCTGCTGAACGCCGGGGAACGCGAGTTCTCGCGCCTCGCGGATGAGGTGCAATTCGTGGCGCTATATCTGGAACTGCAGCAAAAGCGCTTCGCGGATCGGCTCACGATCGCAGCTCCCGCGCGCGAGGAGCTTCCGCGCGCCTGGGTGCCGAGCCTGATTCTGCAGCCGCTGGTGGAGAACGCGGTGGTGCACGGTCTTGCGGGACACGAAGGCGCGGTCACCATTCGCGTCGAGGCGAGTGTCAGCGGCGAAACGCTCACGCTGCGGGTGCTCAACACCATCGCGCCGGGTAAGGTCTGCGGGCGCGCGGGCATCGGGCTGGCGAACGTGCGCGAACGGCTGGCGGTGCAATTCGGCGAGCGCGCCAGCTTTGACGCCGGCCCCGCGGATGAGCATCTGTGGATGGCGCAGATTCGTATGCCGCTGCTGCGCGACGGGCCGGACGGCTCCTTGCTCCCCGTCACAAAGGAAGCGCCGTGATGGAGGTGATGATCGTCGACGATGAGCCGGTGGCGCGGCGCAGCGTGCGCGAGTGCTGCGAGCGCGAGCCGGACCTCAAGGTGATCGGCGAGTACGGCGATCCGCGCGCAGCCCTCGAAGCCATCGGCAAACAGCCGCCGCACCTGCTGTTCCTCGACATCCAGATGGACTCCATGTCGGGTCTGGCGCTGGCGCGCGCCCTCGACCCGCAGACCCTGCCGCTCATCGTGTTTGTCACCGCCTACGATCAGTATGCACTGGAAGCCTTCGAGGTGAGCGCCGTCGATTACCTGTTGAAGCCGTTCGATGAGGCGCGCTTCAAGGCCACGCTGGCGCGCGTGCGCCGTCGTCACCAGGCGCCAAATCCGCTCGACCGGCACAGCGCGCTCGCCGCGCTCCTGGAGCAACTGGAACGCGGAGCACGGACACGCGCCGACACTCAGCCGCGGGTGCTGGCCGAGGCCGGCAGTCGCATGCATATGCTGGATGTGTCGCAGGTGGAGGTGGTGGAGGCCGATCGCAACTACGTGCGCCTCACCATTGGCCGTGAGACTTTTCACGCGCGCAGTACGCTGCAGCAGGCCGAGAAGTCGTTTCAGACTCAGCCCATGCTGCGCATCAGCCGCTCGTGCCTCGTGAACATGAGTCACGTGCGGGAAGTCAGCCGCACCCCGCGCGGCGATTTCATCCTGGTGGTGGCCGGCGGCAGCACCGTCACCAGCAGCGAAGGCTTTCGCGAACCGGTCAGGCAGTACCTCGAGAATCTGAAACTCGCTCCCGCCTGAGGCCGCAGGTAAAGTCTCATGCGGGCCAACCGCATTGGGATTTCACACCTTGGGCACCGCCGCACCCTCGCCGCGCTCGGCAATTCGGGCATTGAGCGTCCTGACCGCGATCAACCTGCTGAACTACCTCGACCGCTACCTCGTGCCCCCGCTGGTGCCGGACCTCAAGGCCGCCATGGAACTGTCGGACACGCAGGTCGGTTGGCTCTGGCCGGCTTTCATGCTGGTCTACATGCTCGCCGCGCCGGTGTTCGGAGCGTGGGGCGACCGCGGCTCGCGCACCCGCCCCATTGCGATCGGGGTGTTCATCTGGAGCCTGGCGACCGTGCTGTCCGGATTGGCACGCAGCTACCCGCAGTTGCTCGCGGGGCGCGCGCTGGTCGGCGTCGGTGAGGCGGCCTATGTCGCCATCGCCCCGGCGCTGCTCGCGGACTGCTTCCCCGCCAGCGGCCGCGGGCGCGTCTACTCGGTGCTCAACATGGCGATACCGGTGGGCGCCGCCCTGGGCTATGTGCTCGGCGGCCTGATAGGTCACCATTTCGGCTGGCGCGCGGCCTTTTTCGTGGCCGGGGCACCCGGGATGCTGCTGGCGGCGGCGGCGCTGTGGCTACCGGATCCCGCGCGTGGAGTGCAGGATGCGCCGGTCACCGCAAATTCAGGCGCGAGCGCCGCCCCCGACGGGTTGCCCAGTGCGCTGGCGGTCTACTTAAACCTCCTGCGCCGTGCGCCCTTCATGCTGGTGGTGCTGGGGTACGCCGCGTACACCTTCGGGCTCGGCGGGCTCGGGTTCTGGATGCCCTCGTTTCTGGAGCGCGTGCGTGGCGTCCCGGCGGATGAGGCCACGACCGGTTTTGGCGCCATCGTCGTCGTGACCGGGTTGTTGGGCACGCTGGCCGGGGGGTGGCTCGGGGACTACCTGCTCAGGTTCTCGCGCCAGGCGTACCTGTGGTTCGCGGGCGTCGTTACTCTTTTGGCCGTGCCCTTCGCGCTGCTGGCGCTCAGCGCACCAGCGCCGGGGATTTACTATCCGGCGATTGTCGTCGCGGAGCTGCTGCTGTTCATGTCGACCGGCCCCATTAATGCGGCGATCGTCAACATCGTTTCGCCGCTCGAGCGCGCCTCTGCGGTCGCGCTCAGCATGTTCGCCATCCATCTGCTGGGCGATGTGCCCTCACCGCCGCTCATCGGGTACCTGTCGGATGTTGGCTCGCTCGGGCGCGCGGTGCTCGTGGTGCCGGTGGCGATTGCGGTCGGCGGAATCGTGTGGCTCGCCTCCGCAAGGGTCAGCGCTCGTGTGCCGGTGCCGGCGGCGGCGTGAGGCCCCCTGCAGCGCGTCCGCTCGCGTCGCTGCGCAAGCCGCAGATCGAGGCGCGATTTGCGGCGGCACTGCATCGGGGCGATGGCGCCGTGGGCGCGCACTGCATTCACGAGCTGTGGATGCGTGGTGAATTCGCGGCCAACATCGAGGCGGCACTGGCCGCGTTGTGGTCGCGCGCCGCGGCGTCCATTCCGGACTGGTTGCCGATGCGCTACATCGACTGGCTGCCCACGGCGTACGAAGTGGCGCTCATGTTCAACTCGGAGCGCCGCGGTCGCTCGAACGTCTATCTCGTGCTTCTCGACTACGAGGACCGCAGCAGGGGCCCGCACGGCCTCTACGTCGGCATGAGTCACTACACTCCGGCGCAGCGCTTCGATCAGCACAAGGCCGGAATTCACGCCGCCGCTAGCGTTCTCAAGCGTGGCCTCGAAGTGCTGACTGGGCCGACGTTGCATCTGCAGCGTATTGCCCGAGCCGAGGCGGCGCGCATTGAAGCGCAGCTGGCGGAGGCGCTGCGCGATGCCGGCCTGCTGGTCGAGGGCGGTCACTAGCGCGTGACGAACGCCCGCTCGATCACGTAGTCGCCCGGCTCGCCGATGTGCGCCGAGATGGTGAAGCCGCGCGCGTTCAACAGTGCGCAGGTGTCGGACAGCATCTGCGGGCTGCCGCACACCATGATGCGGTCCGCGCCCGGGTCGAGAGCCGGCAGCTCGAGGTCGCGGAACAAGCGCCCCGATCCGATCAGAGCGGTCAGACGGCCGCGGGTCACGTGCGGCTCCCGGGTCACTGTCGGGTAATAGTGGAGTTTGGCGCGCACCTGTGCGCCCAGCAGCTCATGAGCCCTGAGCGCTTCCAGGCGGTGCCTGACGACGGCGGTTTCCTTCGCCCAGCGCACGCCGTGAACGAACACCACATGCTCGAAGCGCTCGTATACCTCCGGGTCCTGGATCACGCTCATGAACGGTGCCGCACCGGTTCCGGTACTGAGCAGATACAGACGCTTGCCGGGCCGCAGATCCTGCAGCAGCAGGGTTCCGGTGGGCTTGCGGCTGACGAGCACCTCGTCACCCGCGCGCACGTGCTGCAGGCGCGAGGTGAGCGGGCCGTCCGGTACCTTGATGCTCAGGAATTCAAGGTGCTCCTCGTGGTTCGCGCTCGCGATGCTGTAGGCGCGCAGCACCGGCCGGCTGCCTACCTCGAGGCCGACCATGACGAACTGGCCGTTCTCGAAGCGCAGTCCGCGGTCGCGCGTGGTCGCGAAGGTAAATTGCGTGTCGGTCCAGTGCCGCACCGCCAGCACACGTTCGGTGCCAATTGTCGCCAAGGTCCTCACCTCGTGGAAAAGCCTTCAGATGGTATCCGGCGCGCCGGCGGGAGTTGGATGTTTCAGGGTATGGGCTCATAAGCGCCCGTTATGAGGCCGCAGCGGTTAGACTCGAGCGCGCGGCGGAGGGTCGTGCGCTCCTGCCGCTGCACGGGGGTCGAACGTGACGCGAGCCATAATGACAGCGGCTGCCGCCCCTTCAGCTGCACTGAGTCTGCTGGCGATGAGTCTGGTGGCGGTCGCGGCACCGAAGCCGGCTATCCTGCAGCTGCGCGCCGGAGC